>PLIM01000024.1 GCA_003139355.1 Acidimicrobiaceae bacterium
CAGGAACCCCAGGAGAACCACGTGCAGTGACGGCACGAAGTAGGTGACGGACGTGGCAACCTTCGGTCCAAGGAGGACGGAGATGCCATTGAGCCGGACGGGTTGCTCCTGCCTGTAGGGAGCCGGGATCGAACCGAGCGGGGTGATCCGAACCGTAGGGGGAGTCGGGGCCGCGGGGCAGTCCATGTCTTGCTTGACGACGCCAAGCTGGACGACAGGTGGCCATGTTCCTCCGCACCACGCGTGTGTCATGACGACCCATGTCGGCGGCACGGACACCTGGGCATCACCGTAGGCCACCGGCACCCATCCAGCCGGTGTAGCTGAGAGGTGAACGGCCAACAGCAGCTGAGTGGTGGGCTGCACCGGCGTGGTGGTTGGAACAACGGACTGGTCGCCAGTGCACGCGGCGAGGGTCAGGGTCATGACAACTATCGCGAGGGCGCGCAATCTCACTGGTGCCATGCTCCCACGAAGCCTCGATGGGACAGGTTCGCGTACGTCGGGGCCAACCTGCTACCTGCAGTAGTTCGGGAAGCTGGCGGTGTCGCTTTGACCGGCCCGGACCACAACGCCCTTGCGGCGCGCCAAGATCCACGGAATGTCCGCTGCACGTGTCGAACGCGGCCCCGCGAGTCCCTACCAGCGAACACCCGCAGCTCCCAGACGTCGACGCCCCGGGTCAGTCGGAGACCCCCCGCCCTTCCCGCTCTCCCTTGTTGGGTTTCTTGTCGGGTATTCGGAAGGAAGCCTGGCAGCGGAAGCTGGAGGTCTCGATAAATACCCTTCTAACTGGGATCATCTGGCGCCCCCGGGAGGACTCGAACCTCCGACCGTCTGCTTAGAAGGCAGCTGCTCTAATCCACTGAGCTACGGGGGCGTGTTGGGACCTGTGACTCCACGGTTCGCAAGCGTAGGGGATCTCCGCACCTACTCTGGGAGTGCTGTGGTACCGACGGACGCAACGTCGTGCGTTGGCCGGGGTTGTCAAAAGATGGGAGGAGCCTTGCGCGTGGCTGTCCGCATCGAGATCGGAATCGACACTGTGATGCCAGAGGCGCTTGCGCCGTTCTGGGCAGATGCACTCGGATACACGATCGGCGACATGGATCGAGCCGGAACCTATCTCGATCTCGTGCCGCCGGGACCGAATTTGCCCGTCGTGTACTTGCAGCGAGTCCCGGAACCGAAGACCGTCAAGAACCGTCTGCATCTCGACCTGATGACAGCCGACCCGGAGAAGCTGATCGGGCAGCTGACGTCGCTCGGGGCCACGCGGGTTGGGACTGCGATGTCTGGGAGCGAAGCAGGCTGGTGGCAGGTGATGAAGGACCCGGAGGGAAACGAGTTCTGCATCTGCCGCGTCGGCTAGGCCCGACGCTGGCAGCTGGCCGGTCTAGGGTTGTCGCGCCGGCTGTGCCATGCTTGAGATGCATCGAGAGGCATGACGCCTCAAGATCGTGGTGGCCGTAGCTCAGTTGGTTAGAGCGCCAGGTTGTGGCCCTGGAGGTCGGGGGTTCAAGTCCCCTCGGTCACCCTGTTTCTTCGTGCAGGATGGACAGGCCCATCATTCGGTGCCCAAAAGTCGGCCTTCCTCCTTAAGCAGAGAGTCACTATCGGCGACGCTGATAAACTATAGCGATCACCTTCTCGAATGCCAGAGCCCGTTCTCTTGGGCCTCTGAGTAGCAATTCCTAGGTCTACACCGTCCCAGATGGTTCCTGACACCAGCAAGGACCAGGGCACCTATTGTTGCAATCCCGGCCGCCCCGCTATAGAAGCATGAGCCGCAACTGCCATAGCCCGACCGGGCGTGCCTCGTGAGTCACGAGGCGCGTCTGCCCGGTCCTGGCGACCGGACAAGCTTCGCGGGACGGCACCTCAGGCGGGTTGGCGGTCGGGACGGCGGGAGGAACCGGGGTCTGGCAGCCGTACGTCTCAGGTTGGATCCATGCCGGCGACTCCTCTATCGGGACCTTGGGGATGAAGGAGAGTGGCTGACCGGAGCACAAAGGGCGGACAGGCTGGGAGAACGGCCGGAACCGGCCCAGTCACTTGGAGGCCGGGCGCAACGTTTTTCGCTCCGCGCGGGGTCATACTGGTGCCGCAACTGATATGTCGATTCAATGGGGCGCGATGCGTGCTCTGGATGTGCGGCGGCCTATTAGGAGCGGAAGACTGACGTTCCTGGGCGTGCTAGGTGCTCTCGTAGTCGGCCTGGTGTGGAACCTCGTAGTTCCAGCGTCAGGCGCAGCTGCATGGTTGACCGAGTCCAGTCCCAGCCCGGGTACCGAGAGCACCCTCAACGGTGTGTCTTGCGTCTCCGCCAGCTCATGCGAGGCCGTTGGCTATTTCGGCAACAACACCCTGGTCGAGTCCTGGAACGGCTACGCGTGGTCGATCGTGCGCAGCCCTGATCGCGGAACGAACAGCACCCTCGACGGAGTGTCTTGCGTCTCCGCCAGCTCGTGCAAGGCGGTGGGCAACTACACCCGGATCCACCGAAAGACA
>PLIM01000042.1:0-4127 GCA_003139355.1 Acidimicrobiaceae bacterium
GATTCTCTTCTTCGGTACGGTCCGGCCCTACAAGGGGCTCGAGGACCTTGTCGACGCCTTCGACCTGCTGTGCGAGTCCGAGGAGGGGCGTTGGCAGCTGTTCGTGGTCGGAGAGCCCTGGGAGAACTGGACCCTGCCCTTGGACAAGATCGCGAGAAGCGTGCACCGAGACGCGATCGGGCTCGTGGACCGGTACGTGCGTGACGATGAGCTCGCGTCGTTCTTCGGGCGCGCAGACCTTGTGGCGTTGCCGTACGTCGAGTCCGCGGCGAGCGGACCGTTGCACCTGACCATGGCGACCGGTCTTCCGGTCGTCGTCACCGAAGTCGGGGGGCTCGTCTCGGTGGTCGCCGACTACAAGGGCGGCGTGCTCGTACCACCGCCCAATCCCGAGGCGCTCGCGCTGGGGATCGAGGCGGCCGCGGAGCTCGCGGGACACAGGCACGAGGATCCCCATTCGTGGGAACGGACCAACGCCAGCCTCCGAAGGACGTTCGACAATCTGTGAAGTTTATGTAGATCTCTACATGAACTTCACAAAAGAAGGAATCTCGGCGACTACCTGCCGAAGGATCTTGCCAAGGTGATGGACAAGAAGCTCGCCCGGGCGTTCAACGACGACGACTGGCGTCGTGGCCTGCGTGTCGCCAAGGGCATCGCCTCCCAGCTCGAGCAGGAGCACCCGTCGGCCGCCGGGGGCCTTCGCGAGGGGCTCGAGGAGATGTTCACCGTCCGCCGCCTCGGCGTCCCCGACCACCTGGCGCGCACGATGAGCTGCACGAACATCGTCGAGTCGATGATCTCGGTAGTCCGCGACCTCTCGGGCCGGGTGAAGAACTGGCGCGACGCGACGATGGTGCGCAGGTGGGTTGGCACCGGGATGCTCGAGGCAGAGCGCTCCTTCCGCCGGGTGCGGGGCTGCAAGGACATGGCCGTCCTCGTCCGAGCGGTCCGCGCAGAGGTGGCCTCCCGTCTCGAGGCAAGCTCGGAGGAGGCCGGCCATGCCGTCGCGTAACGTTGGCGTAACGGCACGCTGTGCGGCCTGCGGCGAGCCGCTGCCGGACGGCCGGGCGAGGAGGTGGTGCTCGGACGCCTGCCGCCAGGCTGCCTGGCGCCTTCGCCACCAGCCCGAGCTGCCACCGCCGCAGCTCCCCGCCGCCAGGCCGCGCAAGGCGGGGACGGTCTACGAGTGCCCCGAGTGCGAGACACGGCTCCTCGGGGCCCAGTTCTGCGAGGACTGCCGGTGCTTCATGCGCCGGCTTGGGCCAGGCGGGAACTGCCCGTGCTGCGACGAACCCATCACCTTCGAGGAGCTCGTCCATGGCTGAGACCACGGTCCGACAGACGCCCCAAGCAGCCGCCGCCCATGATCAAGACGCCTGACCAATCAGCGGGGCCGTCATCGAAAACCCACAATCAACGGGACATCGTCGACGGAAATAGTCGCCAAAGTAGAGACATTATGGCACGACGCGAGCCGGTTCACACCGGGACGCACGCCTGCGCGGGGTGGCCCAAGAACCGCGGAGACGCCTGTCGCTGGTTGTGGATCGGAGCGGACAGAGGAACGGTGTCGCCATCAGAGCGTCCCGAGAGTCACACCACTCGGAGTCGTCGGTGGGCAGGTGTACCGCCGTGCCCGCGATGAGATCAGCCAGCAGTTGGCGAACGGTAGTTCGCGCCGTGGGCGGCAGCTCGACCTCGCCTTGATCTGTGCGCAGGGCCACGGGGCCACCGCCATCAGGACTGTTGACTAGAGCTGCGACCCTCTTGGGTTGGGCTTGGGGAAGCTCGAGGGAAGCGACTTCGGACACAGCACCAGTCCATCGCTAATGGACACAGACGCAACCCGCCTCTTGAGGGGCCGCGCCAGCTGTTCCGCGTCGGCGAACGCGTCCGAGTGGCGTAGCCGTGCAGACTCCGACGTCGCGAGCTTGCCGTACCTCAGGTGACAGATCATGCATGTCGAGGATCATCGGTACGCAGGCATACAACCGTGATCGCCAGCGACCGCGGGACGACACCGGGATGGAACCGTAGGACCGAGCTTCGCCTCCCGACGCCTCGCGGACTCCTGATTCTGCCCGGGATAAGCAAATCACCGTAATAGTCAATCCATCAGAGTATTACGAGTATAGTAGAAGCTATGAGAGACGCGACCTACTACACGCTGGCGGTGCTCCTCGATGGACCTTCTCACGGATACGCCGTGCTCGAGCGCGTGAAAGAGATGACCGGCGGCAAGGTTTCGCTCACAACGGGCACGCTCTACGGCACGCTCGACCGGCTCGTCGACGAGGGACTCATCCGGCGGGCCGGAAGTGAGATCGTGCGGGGGCGGGCGCGCCAGTACTTCGAGATCACCGACAAAGGATCTGGCGCAGTGCAGCTCGAAGCCGAGCGCCTCGCCCAGGCGGCCGAGGCGGTCCAGAAGGCGATGAGAGCACGAGCGGGAAGGCAGAAGGCCGGCGCCAGGCGCTCCGCGCCCGGGCGCNNTCTCGAGCGTACCGATATTGCCTGAGGGCCTACCCGGCTTGGTACCGGCTGGCCTTTGGTGACGACTTGGTGGCTGTGCTCGAGGAGTCTCATGCCGGCGAACGGCGCCCCTCGGCGCGAGAGTGCGCGTCACTCGTCGTCGCAGGCCTGAGGCGCCGAGCCGCCGCCGCCCGGTTAGACAAGGCCGGTGCTGTGTATGCGTTCGCCGTGACTCTGGAGTGCGTCGCGGCGCTCGCGCTTGTCGCGACCGGCATCAACCTCGCAATCGAGCTGTGGTCGAGCCCGCCGTATCCTCTTTGGCAGTTACAGAACCTCGCGTTCCGGATTGGCAGCTACCAGCATCATCCCTTGGACCTGGTCGCCTACCTTCTGCTGCTCGTGCTGCTGGCGGTCTTGCTTGGCCTGGCGGCGACCCAGGCCTGGGAGCGGGTCGGAACGCCGGAGCTTGACGCGGACTTGCCGGATGATCGGGAGCCGGGATCTGTCGTCATGGAACGCTGGTCGGCGCTCGACGCCGGAGTTCTCATCGCCCAGCCGGTGATTGCTTTCATGAGCGCCTTGGCACTCAGCGTCAGGGTCGACAACGTACCTCCCTTCGTCGGCGCCCTGTCGAAGGACCAGGGCAGGGGATCGACAGCCCTACTGGTCGTCGGACTGGCGACGGGCTGTGTCCTCACCGGTCTCATGTGGAGACGCATGCGCCTTGGTGCAGCGCCGATGAGTCGCGCAACCGTGGTGGCACTGTCGCTCGCGGTAGTGCCGTGGATCGCCTTTGTCGTTGCCGGCGGCCAGTTCGGAGGCGCGGGGTCGAGTCTGGCGTGGACACCTGTGATCTTGTACGGCCCGACAGCTCCAGGGGGAAGCGATCTCGGGACCGGCTTCACGACCGTACGACTCGCCGCGACAGGCCAGACCGACCCATTGTCTGTCGCCTGCTCGGACCCCGCGCACTGCCTGGCGTTCGGGGTGCCATGGGACGTCTCCGGGGCCGCCTCCTACGGCGCGATCTACTCGACATCGGACGGCCAATGGCACGTCGCACCCTTCCGGATCACGAGGGCCGAGTCCTTGACGGCGCCCTTCGGTCAGAACGCGTTGACCTGTCCTGGGTCTCGTACTTGCTACGTGCTCAGCACGAACGCGTCGCAACTGGCAGGTCTCGCCAAATCGACCGACGGTGGTCTTCACTGGCAGCCGATCGCTCTCCCCTTCAAACAACCCGAACCGTTGAACTCGTACAGCATCCCCGGCTTGCAGGCCGCCTGCATGTCGGAGAATGCGTGCGTTTTCGCTGTTCCGCAGGGCTTCGCGGTGACCTTGGACGGTGGCTCTTCGTGGGTGAACACGACTCTCTACTCCTCGCTGCCCGTACCGGGAGGGTTAGCGGCACAAGGAGTACTGAACAGCTATCTCGCCGGAGTGACTTGCCCCTCCGCTCGGGCGTGCTTTGTGACGGTCGAGGTCCTGAAGAGGTCGCGGGGGTACGAGTCCTCCACGACATGGCTGTTCTCGACTCGCGATGCGGGCCGAACCTGGACCCGAGGCCCGATTGGACCACTAACTGTCCGGGCGACTGGCCTGAGTCTCCCGATGTTCACGCCCGGCAGCTTCGCCTGCGCAGACGTCTTGCA
>PLIM01000042.1:4204-9267 GCA_003139355.1 Acidimicrobiaceae bacterium
CTCCCGAGAGTGGGATCTTCGCGTGCCCAAGCGCCGAGCGGTGTGTTGCCATCGGTTACCGCCCGAACTTGGGAGCCCTGCAGCCGAACGTGTTCGTGTCGACGAGTGATGGCGGGCGGAACTGGGTTGTCGAGAGCGTTCCCGCGCTGGCGCCGCCGTACCGCCCGAGGGCGCCCATTGTCGACTGATCGAGAGCAACGACGGTCCCGGGCTCCTGCTCTCGCTTAGGCGTTTGCGAGCCACAGTGCGATGGCCGCGCAGGCCTGGCGTGGCGGAACCGGCGTGACACAGTGCCCATCAACTCGAATCTCCTGGCGCGGCACTGCTCGAAACGCGGCAGCACCTAGTCGTGGATGTTCCGGGTGGTTGGACGCGGGCCGAACCGGGAATCCTCGCGGCAGTGACCGGCGGGGCCGTCCCAACTCTCGGCAACGACAACTGGTCCGTGGTCCACCGAGTCCGGCGCCGGGCGTTGCGCCGTGGAGGAACTGCGCCATAGCGCTGGCGCGCATGTCGATGATCCCCTGTCGGTAGTCGCGCGCGGCCATCCGACATGTGCCGCCATCGGTCAGGGGTGGGTGCTCTCGGTGCTTCTGACAGAATCGACAGGCATGGACCATCTGGAGCAATGTGACCTTCTCGAGGGCGAAGTCGAGCGGTTCGCTGTTCTTGTCGAGGCGGCATCCCCGTCGCTGCCGGTGCCGTCCTGCCCCGGCTGGACCGTCGATGATCTCACCCTCCACCTCGGCAGCGTCCACCGGTGGGCGGAACACCTTGTCCGCGTCCGTGCCTCGACGCGGATCCCGTCGTCGGAGATGGGCCTGGAAGAAGGTCCCGTCAACGGCGAGTGGATCCGGCGGGGCGGCACGGCCCTGGTGAGGACCCTCCGGGCAACCGACCCGGCCACTTCGATGTGGGCCTGGGGCTCGGATCAACACGTGCGGTTCTGGTCGCGCCGACAACTCCACGAGACCCTCGTCCACCGTTTCGACCTCGAGCTCTCCGAAGGAGAGCGCCCGTCGGTGCCAGCGCATCTCGCTGCCGACACTATCGACGAGTTCCTCGACAATCTCGCCGCGGCCGAGTACTTCTCCCCGGCTGTCGCACGTCTGCGAGGCGACGGCGAGAGCATCCTGTTTCGCGCCACAGACACCGGGAACGCGTGGAGGGTCGGACTCCACCAGGACCGGTTTGATGTCCGCACCGGCGAGAGCTCAGCGACGGCGAGCTTGTCCGGTCCGGCGGCCACGCTGTCACTGGTCCTGTACCGGCGCCTCTCGTTGGCCGGTACCGACCTCGATGTCCAAGGCAGACGTGACCTCGTCGACTTCTGGATAGCCAACTCGGCCCTCGAGTAGGCCGCCTGCCAGCCGTGATCGATCCAATCGACGGCCACGCAAGCTGCCACTCCCTTGGACATGCGGGAACCAGAGTCGGATCAGCCTCATCAACCACCCGGAGCGAGCGCGCCGCATGGTTTCCTTCCACCTGACCAGACTGGTGCTCGGTGGCCTTGTCCCGCTGACAGTGATCTGTATGGCCGTTGTCCCGCCGCTGGTTCTCTGGGGTCGCCTGCCCGACCCGCTGGCCAGCCACTTTGGGCTTTCGGGGACTCCAAACGGGTTCATGGGCCGATCGACGGTCTTTGCAGGAACGTGGGCCTTGGCCGTACTGCCCTCAGTTTGGGTGACAGTGGGCGTGCTCCGTTCCAAGCGTCCCAGCCGGGCCGGGGATCGTGTAGTCCTCGGTGTGCTCATCGGGGCCATAGGCGTCGCCGCCTCGATCGACTTGGTCGTCGCCAACCTGACCGCGCCCGGTTGGAGGGACGCCCACAACCCTGCCTTCGGCCTGGTGCTCCTGCTCGGCCTGCCCTTCGCCTTGGCGGCCCTCGTCTACGCCCTCGCCCGTCGCCTCGATCGGTTCACGGGCTCGGGAGGTCGGGCCCGGGAAGACGGTGGGCCCGGACACGCAGCGACGGCGTGAGCGGCCTTCCTCCCCTTGCATAGCAAACGGGCAGGCATTGAACCGGACCTCCTCGGGCCGGGGCCGAATAGGGTGAGTGATTCGTTGGTCGCGACACGGGCTGGGGAAGGAGGACAACATGGCCGAGCTCATCGTTGATGGAGACGAGCTGGTGGTGCGTCTGAGAGCGGTGGAGAGGATGGAAGCCGTTCACGGCGAGGTCAGGGTGCCGCTCGGATCGGTCAGAACAGTCGAGGTGCTCGACGACGCCGTGGGAGCGGTCCACGGGCTTCGCGTCGGTACAGGCATTCCCGGGTCGGTGGCCATAGGCACCTTCAGATCCCGCGAGGCCAAGATCTTCGCCGTGGTTCATCACGACACCCCACGCGGTGTCCGGGTGGATCTGGAGGGTGCTCAGTTCGACCAGCTGATTGTGGGCTGTGATGACCCCGAAGCAGCCGCCGCCGCCCTGCGCCAACCGGGCTGACGTCACATTGTCATCCTGGCGACGGCCAGGTCGCGAAGCGTCGCCGCAGCTGTGCGGATATCGGGGTCACGATGCGGGCGCTTGCGTCGTCGACAAGAGGACACTCTACGGGCAGCGGACATTGACGCGAGGACAGCAAACGCCTACGCGCAGCTGCTGAGGAGTCTGTACCCACTGGATCTCGTGCCGGCCTGGGCCGTCAATCGGCTCAACCGCCTGGCCCGCACTACCAAGCACTTTCTGGTAGATGCATCCCTTGTCACCGCCAGCCTGGGTCTGTCGGTGGACGGATTGATGCGAGATAGGGACATGCTGGAGCGGGCCCTCGAAACCTTTGTAGCGGCCCGGCTGCGTTTGCCCTTGTCGCGGCCCTTCGTCCGGGTCAGGCGTCATGGACGTCGAGGCGGCTGTCGCCGAGATCGACGCCGCGCCTTGCAGGATCGGGAAAGATTCCCCGCTTTGTTGGGCTTTCCTGCGCCACACCGGCCTCTCTCCATGACCAAGGCGTGACTGCGATTGTGCGGAAGGTCTCCAATTCAGGGTGAGCCAGGCGAGGCCCAGGGCGGTTACCAGTACGACTTGAGAAGCTCGCGCGCCAAGGTCTCCAGATGAGCAACGGACTCCAGGTGGACCTTTACACCGCCGACAGTCACAGTAGGGGTGCTAGCGGAGCTGAACCACGCGTCGACGGAGCAGACCACCCCTCCCTTTAAAGACATACAGGGGGGAACAAGAGGCTGCGTTCAGGGTGCTATAGGGGACCCGGTATGCCGCGTCACCCAGGCCATGTACGGCGACGGCGTGCTCGGACTTGAGGGCGCTCTTCTCGGCTGCGGAGAATTTCGCCGCGGTCTCCTTTTGCCATTCGAGAACCGGGTTCGATGTGATCGCCGGTTGGGCGCTGTATATGCAGTTCAGAAGCCAATAGGGTGTCCTGGACTCTTTGGTGACGACGGGTTTGGACAGGGACAGCCTGAGCGCCTTGCCTACCACGGCAGCAGGTGGGCACTTCGTTGGGAACCCGGAAGAAGCAGACGAGGCGCTGATCATGGTGGATCTCGCTGCCAACCCCGGCGCCTTCGTGCTTGCCGCCGCAGCGATGGTCGTGATGCCAACGGCCAGGCCCAACGCTGCGACGAGGGCAATGAGGGTCTTCTTCATGTTTGGTCCTCCCAGGTGACAAGAGCGTGGCTGGCAGCCTGCCTCGGTGCTCGGGCAACGCGCGGTTGGCTACTTCGTCCTGAAAGACACTATTCGGCAACATTGAGCTGGGGCCTCGCCGTGAGGTTGTCCACCTCTGACACCGCTCCCTCAGCACTTCCACGAGCTGGCCAAGGGTCACGAGTGCCAGCCGGGCCAGCTTGGGAGCCGGTGTGGCAGTAACGCCGCCGGAGGCCTCTTGGTGCCCCGGTTCGTCGCTCCTCCCCGCGGAAGATGAAGGCGATGGCGGCAACCTCGACGGGCCAGAGCACGATCACGGCGAGGTCATGCCTGGCGTACAACGCCGAGCCGTCGGCGAGCCCGTGGACCAAGCGATAGGTGTTCTGGCAGAAGAAGAGCGCGAACAGGGCCCTGGCCAGCGACGCCCACAACTGTTCGCCCACGCCATGCGCAACCGGAACCCGACGGCGGTACCAGTCGCCACCACGAGCGGTTCCAGGCTGCCAGCTACCTCGGCGTGCGACTGGGCTTGGGTATCGTGGGGGTCCTTCGCGAGGATGCTCGCCTTCAGGTCGCTCATGGTGGCCAGGATCGTCAGTGCGACAGCGGTCTCGACCACGGCACCGACGTGTATCGGCCTGACCGCCACGAGCATGGATCGGTCCGATCGAGGCAGCCCTGGGCGCAGCCGAACGCAAAGCGCGCTGCCAAGCATGTCCAGGCACTCCGTCAGCGCTCAGCGCGCTGTTCGTCAGGGCCCTCGACAGAACTGCTTGCGCGAAAGGCAGGCGATGTCTCGCCGGGTAACGTTCAGCCTGATGGAGGGACCCATAGCAGAAGATGATGGGGATCCCCGGTCGCTTCGTGTCTCGGATCGGGAGCGGGATCACGCTGTCGGCCGGCTGAAAGACGCCGTTTCCGAAGGCCTGATCGATATCGAGGAGTTCGGCGATCGAACCTCGCAGGCTCTCGTCGCTCGCACGCGCGGTGAGCTGGACGCCGTGACATCAGACCTCCCCGCCGGCGCTGACGCAGGACCGGGAACCGATGACATCGTCGAGCTCAAAGGCAGCATGAGCTCGCTGGAGCGCAAGGGCAGCTGGAAGGTGCCACGCAAGTTGGTGCTCCGGTGGCGGATGGGCTCCGTCAAGCTCGATTTCGCGAAGGCCAGGATCGTCCACCCGGTGGTCGAGATCGAGCTCGACGTCAGTGGCGGTTCGGTGGAAATACGCCTGCCGGAAGGGGCGAGCGCTTCGTTGGACGGAGTGGAGGCGCGGCTCGGTAGCATCGAGGACCACAGGCGGGGCGCACCTGCCGCGGGGCGGCCTCATTTCGTCTTGAAAGGCCAGATCAGTTGGGGCTCGGTCGAGGTTCGAGGGCCGCGCCGCTCGTGGTCACGGCGCCAGCGAAAGACCTCGTCCTAGGGCTCACGCCACGTCTGATCGGGTTTCTG
>PLIM01000196.1 GCA_003139355.1 Acidimicrobiaceae bacterium
CCAGTTTCCAGGACGCAACATATCCCAACTTTAACCACGCCGCACCTGGATGCCACAAGGCGCGCGGAGGCGTGGCTGGGCCATAATCGTGACATAGCCGACGCGACCGGGGCGGAGGGACAATCGAAGGCCGAGACGGGCTTCGACTTGTTCGTGGCGTGTCACCACGCCCGAGGCTTGGGAAGGTGAGACGGCTGGCCGTCGTCGGCGCCGGGATCGTCGGCTTGGCCGTAGCCCGACAGCTGCTGCGGGCAAACCCGACGGCGAGCGTCGTGGTCATCGAGCGGGAGGATGCGGTCGGCACCCATCAGAGCGGCCACAACAGCGGGGTGATCCACTCCGGCCTCTACTACCAGCCCGGCTCGTTGAAGGCGGAGCTTTGCGTATCGGGCGGCCGGCTCCTGAAGAGTTACTGCGAGGAGCGCTCTATCCCGGTCGAGGAGTGCGGCAAGGTGGTCGTCGCAGTTGACGGTTCAGAGCTGCCGAGACTCCAGAAGCTGTTCGAACGCGGCGTGAACAACGGCGTGCCCGGACTTCGCCTCGTGGATGGCTCAGCGCTGAGCAAGCTGGAGCCGCACGTCGCCGGCGTGCGAGCCATCCACTCTCCTTCGACCGCCGTTGTCGATTTCGCTGCCGTCACCCGCTCTCTTGCCGAGGAGGTCACGGCCTCGGGCCAACTCTGGCTCGGAACTGAAGTGATGTCCGTTCTGTCTCGGTCGGACGGCCTTGTCCGTCTGGAACTGGCGGGAGGCCATGGCGGATACTTCGACTGCGACTTCGCGATCGCCTGCGCGGGCCTTCAATCGGACCGGTTGGCCGTTCGGTCTGGAGCTGACGCCGAGCCTCGAATCGTTCCGTTCCGCGGGTCGTACTATCGACTTCGACCTGCAGCTCGACACCTGGTGCGGGGGCTGGTGTACCCGGTGCCCGATCCCAGATATCCGTTCCTCGGAATTCACTTGACGAAGACCCTGCACGGCGAGGTGCTCGTTGGGCCGAACGCCTTTCTTGGCTTCTCGCGCGATAGCTATGCGAGATCGGCGTTCGACTGGCAGGACGTTCGGGACACGCTGACCTGGCCCGGATTTCCTCGTTTCGCAAGATCGAACTGGCGCGCGGGCGCGCGGGAGATCTCTCAGGCGATGAGCCGGCGGGGCTTTGCCTCCGCCGTCCGCCGTTACGTCCCGGAACTGACCGCCGCCGACTTGGAGCCGGCCATGGCAGGCATCCGGGCCCAGGCGATGGCTCGTGACGGGTCGCTGATCGACGACTTCTGGATCGACTCCAGGGCTAGCATCCTGGACGTCCGCAATGCCCCCTCCCCCGCCGCGACAGCGGCTCTGGCGATTGCCGATCACATCTGCAAGTCCGCCGGGCTGAGCTGAGCCGGGCGCTGGGCCCGGCTGTGACGGCCCGATCGCAACCTGGCAGACACGGGCGCAAGGGTTCCCGCGGGCCCTCGGAGGTAGCCTCTCATCGTGCGCAAGTTGCTCGTCGCCCTCGGCGTGGTCGCCATGGGCGTCGGGGCGTCGGCCTGCAGCAGCACCTCGTCGGCCACCTCGACGACAACCTCGAGCGTGCCGGGCACCGAGGCGTCCACGACGACCATCCCCTCGTCGCCAGCCGCGGGCAGCAACAGGACCGCTACTCAGGCGATGAGGGCGGCACTGCGACACGGAGGATCCCAATCCTCTTTGCACTACGTCAGCACATCGGTCGAGGACGGGATGACCACCACCATCGTCGGCGATGTCAACCAGATCTCGGGGACCCAGACGATCGTTGTCTCCTATCAAGGCGTCAAGGCCGCGATGGTCATCGAGCTGGTCGGGCACGAGGCCTATTTCCGGGGGGCCGCCACGGCCATCGAGGTGCTCGTCAACTTGACGGCACGCCAGTCGGCCGCCGCCGCCGGCCAATGGGTCTCGGTCGTGCCGGCCGACTCGGTCTACCAGAGCACCGCCGCCGCGCTCACGGTCGGCTCGGTGATGTCAGAGCTCGCCCTCTCGCCGCCCATCACCGGGGCGAGGACCGTCGTGGCCGGCGGCCGAACCGTCGTCGAGATCGCCGGTGCCTGGACAGGCGAGGGGATCACGGCCAAGAACCGCGCGACCGGTGAGCTCCAGGTGACCAAGGGCGCCGCGTCCCTCCCCGTCCGCTTCAGTGGCGTGATGCCGCCGACGACGGCCGCGGGCGGTTTCACGGCGAACCTCGTGGTGAGCAAGTGGGGAGAGGCCGTCCACGTGGTTCCCCCGGCTTTCGCGGTACCGCTTTCCAGGATCCTCAAGAGCACGACGACGACGACCCAGCCGGTCGTGGTCTGAGCCAAGGGCTCGTCGTGCCACCAATCGGCGACTATGCCCTGATCGGGGGGATCGCCGCGGTGTGCAGCTACTTGCTGACTTTCCCGCTCCAGCGCATCGCGGCTCGCATGTCGTTCGTCGCCGCGCCGGACGACCGGCGCCTCCACCAGCAGCCCATCCCCTACGGTGGCGGTCTCGCAATGTTCCTCGCCTTCCTCGCCGCGATGATCGTCGCCAACCACGTCGGGAGCCTGAACGGGATCTTCCAGGGTTCCTCCGAGCCTCTCGGCGTCGTGCTCGGCGCGGCGGTCATCCTCGGTGTAGGGCTGCTCGACGACGCCCGTGAGATCTCCGCTCCGGCGAAGGTGGCGGGCCAAGTGCTGGCGGCGATGTGCCTGGTGTTCCTCGGCGCCACGATGTTCTGGCTGAAGATCCCTCTCGCCGGCACCGTAGTGCTCTCCTCGGACCTCACTCCACTGATCACGGCCTTGTGGGTGATCGGCATCACCAACGCGATCAATCTCATCGACGGCCTCGACGGCCTCGCGACCGGAATTGTCGCGATCGCCTCGGGAGCGCTCGCGGTCTACGGCCTGCGGCTCGTGGAGCTCGGCGCGCTGCAGACGACCAACGTCGGACCCCTCATTGCCATCATCACCTGCGGGGTCTGCCTCGGCTTCCTCCCGCACAACTTCAATCCGGCAAAGGTGTTCATGGGTGATGCCGGTGCACTGTTCCTCGGACTGTTGATGGCTGCGGCCACGATGGAGATTGGAGGCCGGACCGAGGGAGTGAGCGGGCAGACCTACTTCTTCTATGCACCGCTGTTCCTCCCTCTGTTCATCCTCGGAGTCCCGATCTCCGACATGGCCTTCGCCTACATCCGGCGCGTGGCCAAGGGCACCGGGATCGACACCCCGGACAACGACCATGTGCACCACCGGCTCGTGCGGCTCGGGCACGGGCCCCGCCGCACGGTTGTGATCTTGTGGACCTGGACCGCGGCGCTGTCCGGTTTCGTGTTGTTCCCGCTGTTCGCGAAGGCGTCAAACGCCATCATCCCGTTTGCCGCAATCGTGTTCGGCCTGCTGCTGTTCACTTTGTTCCGCCCCGGCCTGCGGCCCCCACGCCGAAAGCAACACAAGGGGGCTGCGCCGGGCAAGGACGCCACAGCACCGGTGGAGCCTGAGACTGACAACACCGGGCCGACGCCGGAGACCGCCCTCAACTGAGCCGGCTGAGGCAGCCGACCGCCTCGAACCGGCTTGGGGCGCCGATTCAGAAGTCGAGGTCGGAGAGCTCGGGAACTGTCCGCAGCGCCCTGTCGCGGGCCTCGAGCCAACGCTGGCGGTCCACGCGCCGCGTGGGCTCGACGACGGTCCGTGGTTGAAGCTCAGCCGCCGCTTCCTCGAGGCTCGCCCAGGTACCGACCGCGACCCCGGCCAGGTACGCAGCGCCGAGCGTTGTCGCCTCGGTGATTGCGGAGGTCTCGACCGGACGGTCGATGGCGTTCGCGAGCGCTTGTGTGAACGTACGGTTCGCGCTCATGCCTCCGTCGACGCGGAGGGTCCCGATCGAGAGGCCCGAGTCGGTCTCGGCCGCCTCGAGAAGGTCGGCGCCGCGGTGCGCGACCCCTTCCAGTACCGCGCGTACGACCTCGGCCCTCCCCGAACCCCGGGTGAGCCCGAGCAACGTGCCTCGCGCCCCGTAGTCCCATACAGGCGTGCCGAGACCGAGGAGTGCCGGCACGAAGAAGACGCCACCCGAGTCGGCACACGAGGCCGCCAGATCGTCCGACTCTGCGACCGACGACACGACGCCTAGGTCGTCTCGCAGCCATTCGACACAACTGCCGGCCGACATCATGATGGCCTCGATGCCCCAGGTGATGCTGCCTGCTTGACTCCAGGCCACGATCGGGAAGGTCCCGCCCGGCCCACGTCGAGGGAAAGCCGGCCGCTTGCCGCCGACGCACAGGTCCAACATCGCGCCCGTGCCGAATGTCGCTTTGGCAAGACCGGGCCGGACACAGCCCTGACCGATGAGCGAGGCCTGCTGGTCACCAGCCAGGCCGGCGATCGGCGGTGCGCCCGGCAACGCGCTCGCTTCGCCAAGCACGCCAAGGGAGTCGACCGGGCGCGGCAGGACCCGACGCGGAATGCGCAGCGCCTCCAGCACAGCGTCGTCCCACTCCAGGGCATTGCCGTCAAGTAGGCCGGTGACCGCCAGGTTGCTCCGGTCCGACACATGCAGGCTGCCTCGCGACAGTGTCCAGGCGACCCATGTGTCGACGGTCCCCGCGCACAAGTCGCGCGACCGGTCTGGATCGGCGATGTCGAGAAGCACGGCCAGCTTGGTGGCGCTCTGGTTCGGTGCGAGGCGGATCCCCTGAGCCTGCAACACCAGGCAAAACCCCACAGTACGGAGGTCCTGCCAGCCGATCCCGGGACCGACCGGGTCGCCCGTGGCGCGGTCCCAGACAACCGTCGAGGCCCGCTGGCTGCTGATTCCCACAGCGTCGACGCTCCCGCCTCCGGCAAGTGCTGCCACCGACACCTCGAGAACCGCCTTTGCGATCTCGGTCGCGTCGAACTCCACGAAGCCTTGTGCAGGCGAGCTCGGCAGCACCTGACGCTGATGTACGTGCTCGACCGAGGAGTCCGGCCGCACGACTGCAGCACGGACGCCACTCGTACCCACGTCGACAGCCAACACGCTCATCACTTGCCTCCTGTCTCTTCCCCCGGCCCGCCTCTTTCCATGGCGGCAACGCCACAATAAGAGGCGGCGGGGGTCAATTCCCGAATGCCGGCGGCGCCAGCCGCGGAACTACCATGCAGCGGTGGGCCGTCAGACTCGACCCGGAGGTGAGGAACCGCCGAGCTGCCCGACCGGTGGCCGAGCAGCTCGGCGCCGACCCGAGGACGTCGCCCGGCGCCGAAGGCACGCGACCGTGGCCGGCCTCATCGCGTTGGTGCTGGCCGGTGCCGCGTTCGTCGTCTACGCAACAGTGATCTCCGGTGAGGTCCCGGCATCAAGGTACGCGAATCTCGTCCTCTACAGGTCTCCGGCCAGAGCTCCAGGCTTCGATCTCGCTCGCCTCGGGAGCGGGGCGCGGGTCACCTCCGCAGTGCTCGGCAACGGTCCGGCCGTGGTGAACTGGTTCCAGTCCACTTGCGACGCCTGCCAAGCCGAGCTCGTGACGTTCGCCTCGGTCGCCGACGAGGAGCAGATGAAGATCCACTTCCTCGGGATCGACATCAATGACCCGTCGCCCGCGGCGGCCCTTGCCATGGTGCGCCGGGCCGGGGCGGACTATCCCGTTGCCGAGGCACCCGGCGTCGCGAGCATCGCCTTGGCGACCCGTTTCGGCGTCGGCGACCTGCCGGCCACTGTCTTCGTCAGCGTACGCGGCGACATCTTGGGCGAGGTGCTAGGCAAGGTCCCCCGTGCCGAGCTTGTCGCTCTGCTCGCCAACTTGGCGGCCGGTCGCCCGCTCAACACCTGATCGGAGCGCACGAACGAAGTGCGCGGAACAGCTCTTACACTGCGCTTGCGTTGTTTCGCGTGCACCACCTGCCTTCTTCGCTAGAGTACTTAGCACTAAATACCGGACGGCTGGCCGCTCCCTAACTGTTCGACGGCGGTCGGCACGTCCACGAGGAGATCACCAATGACGTTGGCAATCGAGCTGGAGGACCTGCACAAGACCTTCGGCCACACCGTAAGGGCTCTCGACGGAGTCAGTTTCGGCGTGGAACCAGGCACGATCTTCGGGCTGCTCGGTCCGAACGGAGCGGGCAAGACCACCGCCGTGCGGATTCTCACGACTGTGCTCCAGCCCGACAACGGGGTGGCCCGGGTGCTCGGTCACGATGTCACGGCCGAGCCTGACCTCGTGCGCACCCTGATCGGGCTCGCCGGTCAGTTCGCGGCAGTAGACGAGAACCTCACCGGCGCGGAGAACCTCTGGATGGTCGGAAGGCTCAACCACATGGCCAAGGCGCAGCTGAGAGAGCGCTCGTCGTCGCTTCTCGAACAGTTCGGCCTCACCGACGCGGCGAACCGGCCGACCAAGACGTATTCCGGAGGGATGCGCAGACGCCTCGACGTCGCCGCCTCACTCGTCGCCCACCCGAGGGTGCTCTTTCTCGACGAGCCGACCACCGGCTTGGACCCGGCGAGCCGAGCGGATGTATGGACCATGATCGAAGGTCTCGTCGCAGAGGGCACGACAGTGCTCCTCACGACTCAATACCTGGAGGAGGCCGACCGACTTGCCGAGCACCTGGTGGTCATCAACCACGGAAAGGTCATCGCGGCGGGAACACCGGCCACCTTGAAGGCGAACATGGGCGTGACTGTTCTCGACCTCGGTCTTAGTGACGAAAGGACCGCCCTTCGCGCGGCGGAGGCGCTCAAGACGGTGAACGAAAAGGCCCCCGTCGTGTACGGCCGCACGGTGGAGGTCAACGTGAACGACGGCCCTCGTATCGTCACCGAAGCGCTGAGGATTCTCGAAGCGGAAGGCATCGCCCCGACAACGCTCGCACTGCGTGAACCGAGTCTCGACGATGTGTTCCTTTCCCTCACCGGACATCGTGCCGAAGCCGAACTGGCCGAAGGAGTGGAAAGCCCGCCGAGCCCGGTTGGCCGCCGGCAAAGAAACAGGAGCGCCCGAAGCTGATGACCACGACCACGATCCCGACGCCGCACGTCCCTGCTGTGGGTCCGTCACCATCGGGCGGCCGGCTCTACTGGGCCATCGCCGACATGCTGACGGTGACCAAGCGCAACCTCATCGGCTATACGCGTGTACCGGAAGCGATCTTCTTCTCCAGCGTGCAGCCGATCATGTTCGTGCTGTTGTTCCGCTACGTGTTCGGGGGTGCGATCCCGACGCCTGGCTACCACTATGTGCAGTTCCTGCTGCCGGGCATATTCGTCCAGACCGTCGCTTTCGGGTCGATCGGCACGTCCATCGGCCTCGCCGAGGACCTGCACAAGGGCCTGATCGAGCGGTTCCGCGCGCTCCCGATGTCACGGTGGGCGGTCCTCGCCGGCCGGACGACAGCCGATCTGTGCCGCAATTTGTTCGTGATGGCCCTCATGACCGCAGTGGGCTACGCCGTGGGCTTCCGCATCGGGACAAACGTGGGCGAGTACCTGTTCGGGATCGTGCTTCTCCTGCTCTTCGCCTATGCGCTCAGCTGGGGTTTCGCGTTCATCGGGCTGTCGGCACCCAACAGCGAAACGGCGCAGCTGATGTCGTTCCCGTTGCTGTTCCCGCTCACGTTCGCGTCTTCGGCGTTCGTACCTTTGCAGTCGATGCCCGGCTGGTTGCAGGCATTTGCCCAGCATCAGCCGGTGACCATCCTCGTCAACGCCGCGCGCGATCTCATGTCGGGAACGCCTAAGCCAGACTTGGTCTTCCCACCCTTCACGACCGTCGTCAGCACCGGCCAAACGAGCTCCACGGTCTTCTGGGCGGTCGTGTGGTCGCTGGGAATTCTCGCCGTACTGGCACCGGTCTCAGTCCGCCGGTACCGGCGCCGAGCGCTCTGACCGCCCGCAACGACCAGCGACCCCGTGAGCAGCGCAGTGTCCCGCTGGGCGGCTTGTCGCCTACGATGACCAGGCCAGGGCCGGTGCGCTACTAGTCGACCCGGCACCAAGCCATCGATACAACCGCCCGGGTAGCTCAGTGGTAGAGCAGCGCACTCGTAATGCGCAGGTC
>PLIM01000060.1:0-3044 GCA_003139355.1 Acidimicrobiaceae bacterium
GAATCGTGATCGGATCGGCGTCATTTCGCCAGCGCGTTGGCACCTCGTGTGGCGAGACGATGCCTAACCTCAAAAATCCGTCCGACCGCGAAAGCTGACGCCGGGCGGGCATTTGCTCGCAGTGTGGTGCCATCAGGAACCTCCGGCTGATGCATGGACGCGACGGGTCAAGGGTCCGTGCTCTGATCGGATGTCACGCCCCCGGGGAAGACTCACCGTTGTCGGGTCGGGCGCCGGAACCCTTAGTCCTATGGGAAGGTCGAGCGCAGCTCGAGGAACGCACGGTGGAGCGCCGCCGCCCATGGCCAAGTCTCGTCGAGCCGGAGCACGAGCCGGCGCCCGCGACGCACGAGCACGGCCGCGACGTGCAGGATCTTGTAGCGGAGCGTCTTCGGTTCCGCCCTTTTCAGCCCACCGTCCACGCAGGTCATCTGCGTCCAGGCGAGGAGTGCACCGGCGACGAGGCTGACGGCCACCCAGGCGAGGTTCTGGGTGAAACTCGCGAACGGGAGGTTCTGTAGCCCGCAGTCCTTCCAGTTGCGCACTCGGTCCTCGACGCGCGCATGACCGCGGTGGCGAAGCTCCAGGGCCGCGGCGTCGATCTGGAGAGCGTCGGCGTTGGTGATAAAGCACGTGTGCCGCCAGCCCTCGGACATGTCGAACATTGAGAGTTGGGCACCGGGGTGCGGTCGTTCCCGACGGCAGATGAGCCGTGCCCCCTCGCCCCAGGGCGTGAGGTCCATCAGACCGGTCAGCTCGGCGACGAAGGCGCCGTCACGCACGGTCCCGTCGGCTTCGATGGCTTCCTCCCAGACCTCTTCCTGGAACAACAACAAGGCTTCTCTCACCTTGTCGTTTACCTGGTGGCCGATCGAGTACTCGATGTTGGCCTCTGTAAGCCCACGGACAAAGCCGTGGCTCGCCCCGGCCGAGTCGGCTCTCAGGAGGATGTGGTGGTGGACGAGACCCGGGTCGTCACCCGGCTCGTGGCCCAGCTGGTACTCGCCCGGCAGGACGGCGACCACCTGGTCCAACAGCTCGAGGTGGTCATCGGCGTCGTTCGGGCCGGCGTTGCCGGGTCGCAGCATCGCCGCGAGCGGTTCGCCCGTCGTGTCGCACCAGGCGCCGATCGGGGAAAAGCCATACCCCTTCTTGTAGGTAGGCCGAGCGTCCTGCTTCTCGGAGGCGACGTTTACCAGCGTGGCGTCGAAGTCGATCGTGATGTCACCGGGCGGCGCTTTCGCCCAGACGATCTCTCGTGCCCCCGCCACGGCCTTTGGGATCTGACGCAGCTCTGTCGAGGCGGTGGCCTTCACGGCCCTCCAGGCCGTGGTGACCGAGGCGACATCCCCGAACAGCTCGGACTGTTCCCGCAGCGCTTCGAAGTCGCTGAGACAATCGGCACCATCGGCGATCGAGACGGCGAGATGGGTGAGCACCACGCCCGGGTCGTGAGTGTTCCAGGAGATGCCGCAGTCGGCCATCGCCTCCGACATCGCCTGTGTCAGTCCCGTCCGATCGGCCAGCTCAGACAACAGAGCGGTGCCGGCGTGAGAGACGAGGTTCCTGCCGTCGGTGGTTACCTCGGGGCGGCGGACCGAGCGGCTACGATGCACCTTCAAGGAGCCCTCCTCCTGGGTTGACTGACTGGTTGAGCAGCCGTCATTCTCCCAGTTGAGGAGGGCTATTTCGCGGATACTGACAGTCTTACGCCGCTATCGCGCCGAAAAATCCAGGCTAGTGGACACAAGGCCATGGGCATCGGCCGGAGAGCGAGCCGAAAGAGCCGCTTTAGTTTCCTCCTAAACGCGTCGATGACGAAGAAGGAGGCATATCTTGACATGTGTCTGCCAACCGGGCTTGCTGCCACCCTGGGAGCGGTGCTCAGAAAGGGTCGAGATGAAGCGCCCAATTGTGAGAGTCAGTGCGCTGTTGGCAGCCTGTGGGATGGTTGCGCTGATCGCTGCGCCAGCCTCGCTCGCTACGCCGTTAGCCGGGACCACCGTCAGCCGCTCGCTGACACCGTTTGCCAAAGTCCCAGGTGCCCCGACACGCCCCGTCGCGACTGCGGGCAACGCTCTTGCCACCGTGAGATGGACAGCACCCAGGTCGAATGGAGGATCGGCGATCCTCAAGTACACGGTCTTCTCGAATCCGGGGTCCAAGACTTGTTCGACGCCATCCGCGTCGACGAGGACCTGCACTGTACGCGGCCTCACCAACCTCATCACCTACACCTTCAAGGTGAGAGCCATCAATGCTGAGGGCAGGGGTCCGGCTTCGGTCGCGTCGAACGCCGTCAAGCCTCACGTCCCTGTAGCCTCCGAACTGGTCGGCATGTGGCTCGGTCCACCCGTCCCCGCGCAGTCTCAGTCATGTGGCTCCGGCTACAGCCAATGGCAGTTCACCGCAAATGGCGAAGTCATGATGATGATGGCGACAGGTGATTGCGGCGGATACTCGATGAGCGGAGCCTTCTCCATCGTGGGTGCGAACACGCTCTGGATAAGGATCACAAATACGGGCACCTCGTACCCTCCACCAGCACCGTTCGCCGCCGGAGCAGTGACCTTCGTGAGCGCCAACACATTCGAAATCTACGACGGCTCGTTCAGCTACACCTTCAACCGTCAGTAATGCATCGTCCTGCGAACGCCCAAGCTCCTTTACCATAATCGTCTCCCTCCAGCCTCGAAAATTCATCCGGCCTCGAGAAGCTGAGGCGAGCGGCCGAGTATTGGCGATAGGGAGACAACGAAGGCGCCCGGTCGTCGCAGGGCGCGTCGACCCAGAGGTTCGTGCTCTTGTCGGATGTCACGCCCTCGGGAGACTCACCGTTGCCGGGTCGGACGACGGGACCCCGCTTGTTATGGGAAAGCGGTCCGCAGCCTTAAGAAGGCCCGCCTGAGCGCTGCTGCCCACGGCCTGGCGTCGAAGTCGATCGTGATGTCACCTTGTGGCTTTGCGGCCCAGACGATCTCTCGTGTCTTTGCCACGGCCTTTCTGATCGCGCGCAGCTCTGGAGCAGTCGTGGCCTTCACCGC
>PLIM01000060.1:3060-3325 GCA_003139355.1 Acidimicrobiaceae bacterium
GACAACCCGTGTGTCAGCCCAGTGCGATCGGCCAGCTCCGACAGCATCGCGGTGCCCGCATGCGAGACGAGATTGCGGCCGTCGGTGGTGACCTCGGCCTGACGGACCGAGCGGCTACGATGCACCTTCAAGGAGGCCTCCTCCTGGGTTGGTTGACTGCTTTACAACACAGCCATTCTCCCAGCTGAGGAGGCCTTTTACGCGGATACCGGCAGCCTCATGCCGCCATCGCGCGAAAAATCTAGGCTAAGGACCGTGCGGAATC
>PLIM01000127.1 GCA_003139355.1 Acidimicrobiaceae bacterium
GCGCCGGCTCGAGGCGCAATCGGCCCCGTGAACGGCGTACGCTTCTCCCCGAACCGATATCGGCGGCAAGCGCTTCTCCGGCGGCGACCGACAACACCCGGTCGACCGTCGCCAAGTCAGGCGGGTGACCGCGTCGCAGCCATTCGCGCAGCGCCCGACGTCCGAGGGGGGCAGGTGCGTTCGCGATCGCCTTGGCGTCGGTCGGGTCGAGCGCCGCGGCAAGCTCGCGCAGCAGGGCTGCGTCGTCGGCCAGCAACCTCGCCTGGCGGGCAAGGATCGGCACGACGTCACGGTCTGCGAGCTCGCACAGCATGGGAAGCAGCTCGTGACGGATCCGGTTTCGCAGATACGCCGGGTCGCTGTTGGTAGGGTCCTCCACCGGGCGAAGACCGAGCTGAGAGCACAGGCCGTGGGTCTCAGCCCGGCGTAGCCCGAGAATCGGGTGCCGTGGTCCGGGACGCATCGCCGCGAGGCCGTCTGTGGCGGCGCCACGGAGCAAGTTGAGCAGGACCGTCTCTGCCTGGTCGTCAGCGGTGTGACCGGTGGCGGCACCGGGCGGCAGCGCGCCGAGCCGAGCTGAACGTGCCCGTGCTTCGAGGTTGGGCCCTGCGGCGATGGTCACCCGGTGAACAACGACCTCGACGCCGAGACCGGCAGCAACCTCGTTCACAACACTGGCGTCCTGGTCGGAGTCCTTGCGCAGGCCGTGGTCGACATGATGGGCGACCGCATCACAGCCGGCGGCCACTGCGAGCACCAGCAGGGCAAGCGAGTCGGCACCCCCGGACACAGCGCATGCCAGAGGCGTCCCTGCACCGGGAAACGAGCACCGCCCCATCAGCGGACCCGCGGCTTGGCATGCCCGTTGCCGCAACGGGTGCGTCACCCTGGCTCGAGCGCCAGACCCCGCAGGCGTGACACCCAGTGGTCGGGCGCTCGGATCTCCGCCGCGCTCGGCAGGTTCTCGGGACCCTGCCAGGCGAGCGCGAGGAGTTCAGGGCCACCGGTACGCTCGATCTCCCGCACGAAATGCGCCCCGTCCGCATACTGCCGCAGCTTCGCTTCGAGCCCGATCAACTGCTGGAAGAACTTCGTCAGCCCGCTGGCAGACTCGCGCCGCGCACGAAGGACCTGCGAAAACCGCGCCGCACTCGGGATCAGGTCCTGAGCGGCACGGTCCATCGTGACCTCGCCATGGCCTTCGAGGAGGCTCATCATCCCCTGGATCGAGCGGAGCGTCTCCAACTGCTCCGGCGACGCGAGAGCACCGACGAGCCCGGACTCGGCAAGCGGGTTCCGACCGGACCGGATGCCGACGACCATGCGCCCGAGTGCGTTCATCACCTGGCGCGGGTCGGGTGACGCGATGGCGACGCTGCGTTCGACGAGGTCGAGAAAGTGCGCCCGCAACCAGGACACGCCCGTGAACTGGGCACGGTGGGTCAGTTCGTGCAGCGCGATCCAGAGCCGGAACTCCCGGGGATCGAACCCGTGCCGGCGCTCCAGCGAGACGATGTTCGGCCCCACGTAGTAAACGGCGTCCTGCGGCGATTCGTCGTCCGCAAACAACAAGTCGTACTGGCCGAGTACTCGCCCGGACATCCACCCGAGCACGACGCCCAGCTCGGCACCGGCAGCCGTCCTGCCCACCGGGCCGAGGGCACCCGGAAAGCCTCGGCCGCTCTTGCCGGCACGTTCGAGCACCGGGCCGAGCAACCGCCGGAACGAGGAGACGTTGGCGTGGATCCACTCCTCCCGTGTGGAGACCTGCGCCCGCGCGGGCCCGGCCAGCGAGCGTAAGCCCGTCGATTGCTCGACGAGCGACTCCGCCAGGGCGGTGAACTCCTCGAAGTCGGTCACGAGAGAGCGAAGCGTTGCCCAGTCGATCCGGGTGCTCGTGCGCCGCGCGAACCGTCCGGCAACCCGCTCGGCCACGTCCCACGCGACCGCCTCGGAAGGCGGCGTCAGCCCAGCATGGTAAGGCGGCCCGGCCGCAAGCTCGGAAACGGTCAGCGCTCCGCACCCTCGGCGATGCCGCCGGCCTTTGACGACTGCTTGTGCTCGTGGTCGATCACAGCCGCGATACGAGTCCGGAGCTCGTCAGGGACCTGGTCCCGGCATCGGTCGGCGACGAGCCTTCGGATCTCGTTCTCAAAGCCGAAGGCCTCGAGACAGGGGGAACACCGGTCGAGGTGGCGAGCAATCTGGTCACGTCGTTCGGGCGTCAGTTCGCCGTCGAGGAAGTGGTACACGCGGTGCAACACTTCCCGGCAGTTGATGCTTGCGTCGTTCTTCTCGCCGTTCATGCCAGCTCCATCCGATATGTCAGCCCTAATGAGCCGCGACGAGACCCCGCGCCACTCCAAAGTCGTGCAACGCCTTCTCGAGCGCCCTTCTTCCGCGATGGAGGCGACTCATGACCGTTCCGATCGGGACGTCGGTGATGTCTGCGATCTCCTTGTAGGAGAATCCCTCCACATCTGCCAGGAGAACCGCCATCCGGAAGTTCTCCGGCAACGACTCCAGCGCGGACTTGACCTCGTCGTCGGTGATCCAGTCCAGGGCTTCGTCCTCCGCGCTCCGGCCAATGGCACCATCGCGGCCGCCCATGCGGCGGAAAAGGTAGAGCTCCTCGACGTCGTCGAGCTCTGTCTCCTCGGGATGGCGCTTGCGCGACCGGTACGAATTGATGAACGTGTTCGTGAGGATGCGGTAGAGCCAGGCCTTCAGGTTCGTGCCCACCTCGAAGCCGCCATAGCCGCGGTAGGCCTTCAGGTAGGTCTCCTGAACCAGGTCCTGAGCGTCCGACGGGTTGCGAGTCATCCGGAGCGCGGCCGTGTAGAGCGACGCCATGAAATCGGTGGTGTCCTCCGCGAAGGTCGCCTGGTCAGCCACGANNCGCCGCGATTCGCTGCCAACGAGCGACCCTCCGCCGGGCACTGCGAACGACCGTCTTGGCGTCGCTCATCGCCTGACGGGTTCCGACCTCACTTGGGGGCGCTGCGGCATACGAAGCAGTCGTCGCAAGCCGAGCGAGGTTCCGCAGGGCAAGCTCTGCCTCGTCGGTCAACACTCCCGTCGAGGTGACCCGACTTGCGAGCTCGAGATAGGTCTCGGCCCGGCGGCGGCGGATGCCGGCGAGATCGAGCGTCCTCAGCGCCTCGCCCCAAGCGGCGAGAATCTCAGCACGCGGCTCGCTCCTCAAACGCCGCAACCGCAGCCGCCTCCACATCGGAACGCCTCCGGCCCAAGCGAGCATGGCGGCGAGAAGAACGAGAAGCCACGCTGCCAACGAGCCGCTGGAACGATGGGCTCGACCAGCGTGACGACCGACCCTGGGCTTGGTGATCCCACCTCTCGGCGAAGGTTGGAGGTTGTGGGCGCTGCCCACGGTCGTCGGGACCGTGAACGGGACCGTCGTGGTTGTAGTGCTCGTAGACACCCCCGGCGCCGACGACCCTTCCACGGTCGCACCGGGAGTGGGCTCGAAGTCGATCCAGCCGTAATTCTCGAACTGCACCTGGGGCCAGGCGTGGGTATCGGTCCCGTCGACCTGCCACTCGTCGTGCCCGACCGAAGTCCCGGGGAGGAACCCGACGGCGATGCGGGTGGGAAGCCCGTCGATGCGCGCGAGAGCGGCGAACGCGGTGGCGAACTGCTGGCAGTAACCAGTCCGCGACTTGAACAGGAAGCTCACCAGGCCGCCGTAACCGGGAGACGGCGTGACCAGGCCTGATTTCGTCCTCTCGGGAAGGTGGTAATGGAACCTCGGAGAAGTCAGATAGGCGTCGAGGTCGAGCGCCTCTTGATAGGCCGTGCTCGCGCCCAGCACGAGACCGTTCGCTAGCCGGACGAGCCGTGATGGCACCGGCCTCGGCAGCTGCAGGTCCTGAAGGTTGGAGGTGTCCGCAGAGTCCGCCTCGAGCTCGGCAGGCGACGGATCGGCCACAATCGAGTCCACGGCGTACTTCGACCCCTGCTGGAGCGAGGTGTCCGAAACGACCGAGCCGCCCGGCCCGTCCCTTCGCACCTCGCCTGCGCCGGCGACCGCGAGCGGATGGCCCCACGTAGGAATGTTGGTACCCCCGAGCCCTGCCACCTCGAACACCTGGACCAACTGCTCGTGGCCGGGCCCATCCGGTGTCGCCGGCGGCGGCTGGCTCTCGTCGGCGCTCAGCGGCGGCGAGAATGACCCCACCGGCGTCGACGGGCCTGATGTCGTCGTGCTCCAACTGCTGCCATTGAAGTCGTCCAGGCCCACAACCATCTCCCGGGTGGGCGTGCTGCTGTGCACGGTGAACAGATCTACGGACGGATCGTCCACTTCCTCCTGGGCAACTTGCACGAGCGTGCTGACCTGGATGCCCTGCGGCAGGTTGCCCCCCGGAATGCCCGTGGTGGCGGTCTCGCCAGCGGCTC
>PLIM01000192.1 GCA_003139355.1 Acidimicrobiaceae bacterium
GGGCGGGCGTGGCGGTACGGGCATGCGTGGCGGTACGGGCATGCGTGGCGGTGCGGGCATGGGCGGCAGGGGCGACGGTGCCGGTGGGTGCGACGGTGCCGGTGGGTGCGATGGTGCTGGTGGGTGCGATGGTGCCGGTGGGTGCGATGGCGGTCGCGGCGTCAGCGTGGCCCACCAAGGGCCGGGACCAGAATCCGTAGCAGGGGCCAGGCAAGAAGGCATCCGGCTGGGCGGACGTCACGGACCCCTCAAGTTTCCACGAGCTCCTCACCTCGGTCATGTCCGTGGTGTACGCGGTCAGCCCGGCTCCACCACCGAGCCAAGCCGGCGCGGCGAGGTCACCGGACCGGAAGTGACTGCCTGGGTCGTAAGAACATGCCGTGACTACGGCGCTCGATCGACCGAGCGATACGACGCGCATGTTACCGATGCGCCAAGTCGACGGCCCGACCACGCCGGAAGCGGCCTGAACCGAAAGATACGAGAGCATCTGGTCGTCTTCCGGGCTCGCCGGGATGACACCAGCGCCAAGGCTCAGATAAGTCAGGCCACCGACCGCGCTCGCGGTGTAGAAGGCCTCCATCTCGGCCTTCCATGCGGAGAGCACCGCCGCGATGACCCGAACGCTCCCGACTCCCCGGACGGTCTGTGTGTCTCTGACTGCGCGAACTGCCTGAACGGCCCGCACACCCTTCGTGACGCGGATGGGCCGAGCTACCGGCGAGGTGCACGAGCAGCCGGCAAACACGAGGGTTCCCGCGGCCGCGCAAGAAGTTGCTCGTGTGAGCAACCGGCGGGGGCCGGGACCAAAGAAGCGACGACCGGGACTGCGAGGACGGGTGCTGGGGCGACAAGGACGGCGGGCCATGTCGACGACGGTCGCGGAGCCACCTACCGCGTCAGCTACCGGCTATGGCTCGCGGCGACCGTTGCACGGCGGGCATTGCACGGCGGGCATTGCACGGCGCTCGCTCTGCTGGGAGGTGCGCTACGCGCCCGGCGCGTTCGGCTACGAAGACTCCTCAGCATCAGAGGAGTACGTGCCGGTCGGGATGCCTCCGCTCGACTGGGGAATGCCGCCCGAGGATCCGGGGATCCCGCCGCCGCCCGTCACGGTGGTCGGTACCGGAGTCGAGGGCTGCTCCGGAGTGTCGCCGGCTGCTGTCGGTGTCGGAACGAACGAACCATCTGGAGCCGCCGGCGCCACCAACGTCGCAGAAGTCACCGAGACCGGGCCGTGCTCGGACTCGTGCTGGCGGATCTGCCCGATCAGTTCGGCAACCTTCGCGTCGGCGTCAGCAGGGGCGCGACCCTCTTGCTGGGTGTAGACGAGACCACCAAGCTCGAGCAGAAGCGAGTCCACATGCTTCTTCGCCTGCATGTCCGAGAGCTTGGCCTGTCCGGCTTTGGCTCCCTCCTGGGCCTTTTCGGCCAGCACCGTTGCCTGCGCCTTTACCTTGTCCATAAATCCCATGGCCCTGCCTCCGATGACGTCGTGGCCGCTCACGGCCGGACCTGCCCTGTCAGGACGCGACGCTACCGCCTCGAGGCCGCTGCCACCACGTCCGACCGGCAGATCGGCCACGATGTAGTCGTGGATCACTGCGAAGAATGCCACTTCGACTACGAGGCGCTCGGGTCCGGTGCCGTGCCGAGCGCGTTGCGGTCGTTGGGAGGCCGTTTTGGGATGCGAGTCTCAAACGAGCGCGCCGACCCCACGCTCGGACTGACCATCCGCACGCGGCCGGGACCGAGAACCTGGTCGGCGCTCGAATATGCGTGCCACGTGCGCGACTTCTTGCTCATGCAGCGCGAACGCGTTTACCTCACAGTTGTGGAGGAGTGCCCGAGCTTCGCGCGGATGCACCACGAGGAGCGGGCGAGCCTGGCGCGCTACGTCGCCGAGGAACCCAACGATGTCGGTCGCGAGCTGAAGGTGGCGGCCGAGCTGCTCGCCTGGGCATTGGAGGGCCTCGATGACGCACAGTTGCAGCGGCGCTGCATCTACAACTTCCCTGAGGCACGCGAACGCACAGTGCTCTGGCTTGGACGCGACGCTGTGCATGAGGGCGAGCACCACCTGCGCGACATCGACGCGGCATTGCGGTCAGCTGCAGCGACGCCGTGGTCAGCTAGCGCGACGCCTTAGTCCTGGTCGCACCGTGCGCCGTGACCCGTAACGGAGTGCCGGTAGCCGAACTCCGCCAGACCAGTCCGACACGGCGTGGCTTCATTCCGATGTCGCCGTTTGCTCCATCACCCCGGCCGAGTTGACCGCCGGCCCCGATCTGACCTCGACCACATCCGAACGCTCACGTCCTCAGGCACGGTTGCAGCAGGTGGAAACGAAGTTCGACCGTCTTCGGTTCGATGCCGCTGCGGCGCGCAGTTGCGGACAAGGCGTGGCCGGCGCCGCCGAGACCGGAGGCTCTGACCTGTGCCGAATCGCGGATCTGCTCATCGCAGCCATCGCTCACGCCAATGGACTGGTGCCGTACACCCGCGATCGAAACGACTCCAGTGGCCTTGATGACCCGGTTCGAGTCATCGGTGTCTGAACCTCGTGCCTGCGTAGCCGCTTCTGCCATCTCGGATCGAGCACGCGCGAAACAACCACATCCGTTGGCTGCTGCATACCTCGAGCCTTCAGGCGGCCCTCCCCTACGGCTAGGTGGAGGAGTGCCGACGCGTTGCCGAGATCAGGACTGGTGTCGGAGGGCCGCAGTCAAACGCCGACGAGCTCTCGCCAGCAACCTGGCTCGCGGTCGAGTCGTTCGCTCAGGCTCTGGGGGCTGAGGCGAAGGCTTGCCTCGGGAACCGCGTCGACAAGCGCCCTGCGACGCGAGTAGTCGTGCGCCGCACCGGCGAACCGCTCGCGGCCCAACGCGGCGAGTTCACTCGGCGGCCAAGCCCCCTGATCGCGGACGAGGTGCCCGAAGAGCCCAAGCGCGAGCTCGATGTCGGCGGCGACCGGAGCACGGCCGAAGATCGCGGCCCGGCGCAGCGCAACGGCCACGGCGCCCGCGAGGACGTCCTCGGCGCGCTCGCCGGGCTGGAGATCGAGACGGTCCTCGAACCGGGTCGCGAGCTCGAGGGCGTAGCCCTGATCAGGTCCGGGAACACCCAGGCCGGCCTGCCGTAGGAGCTGAGGGGTAGGGCGGCTCTCTCCCGGGCGATGTGGCGTCCATGGCGCCGGGGCGCCGATCCGCTGAACCTCGCGAACCTCATGCTGCTCCATGATGGGTGCGAACTTCGGCTGGGTCATTGCACGGCCTCGCCTGTCGCGGCGCCTGCCTCCACGGCCTCGCCTGCCGCGGCGCGGATGAGGCCGAAGACCACGGCGTCCACGAGTGCCTCCCAGGAGGCCTCGATGATGTTCTCCGAAACGCCGATCGTCGACCAGCTGCCCTCGGCGTCGGCCGTGTCGAGTAGCACCCGCGTGACCGCCCCGGTCCCCTTGGCCGTATCGAGGACGCGTACGCGGTAATCGGTCAGATGCACGTTGTGCAGCTGTCGGAAATGCGGCTCGATGGCGAGGCGGAGCGCGGCGTCGAGCGCATTCACGGGCCCGTTTCCTTCTGCTGTCGCCACGACCCGCTCGTCGCCTATGTGGGCCTTGACCGTCGCTTCGGTGGTGAGCTCGCCCGGCGAGGACCAGGGATGGACCAGAACGGGACCGTCGTCGCTGACCAGCCCGTCAGCAGCGGCCGGCTCCCGGGAACGCCAGTCGGTGATGACACGAAACGACTCGATCCTGAACAGATCGCCGAGCCGCCCACCCGGCGCGCCGGCCGCGGCGCGCATCAAGAGCTCGAGCGACCCATCGGCCGCCTCGAAGTGATAGCCGTTGTGCTCGAGGTGCTTCAAGGCGTTGAGGACACGACCGAGCGCGGGTGAGTCGAGCTCGAGGCCGAGCTCGGCGGCCTTCATCTGAAGCGTCGAGCGCCCCGCCAGCTCGCTCACCACGACGCGAGTCCCGTTGCCGACGACATCGGGCGTCACGTGCTCGTACGCGTCCGACCTACGGATGAGGGCGCTCGTATGCAAACCGGCCTTGTGCGCGAACGCTGCGGACCCGACATACGGCCGTTGAGGGTCGAGCGTCAAGTTGACGAGCTCCGCGATGTGATGGGCGACCGACGTGAGACGCTCCAGCCGGTCGGCCGGGATCGTCCTCACACCCATCTTGAGGCTGAGATTCGCGATAACCGCCGAAAGATCGGCGTTTCCCGTACGTTCGCCGTAGCCGTTGATACAGCCCTGCACGTGGGTCGCGCCTTGGCGCACTGCTGCAATGGAGTTGGCCACCGAGCAACCGCCGTCGTTGTGGAAGTGGCCACCGATCGTCGCCGACGAGCGCGCCCTCACGTCGGCCACGACCCTCTCGACCTCGTCAGGGAGCGTGCCGCCGTTCGTGTCGCAGAGCACGAGCACCTCGGCTCCGGCCTCTTCGGCCGCCGCAAGGACGCTGAGCGCGAACCTTGCGTCCCGGCGGTAACCGTCGAAGAAGTGCTCGGCGTCGAAAAAGACGCGGAGGCCGGCTTGGCGCAGGTACGCCACCGAGTCAGCCGCCATGGCGACCGCCTCGTCGAGCGTCGTTCGCAACGCCTCGGTAACGTGCAGGTCGGAGGCCTTCGCGACGATACAGACCGCCTCGGTTCCGGCCTCGACGAGGTGGCGCAGCGTCTCGTCGCTGCTGGCTTGTGCACCGGCACGGCGCGTCGAGCCGAAGGCGACGAGCATCGCGTCGTGCAGTCGCAATTCCTTCGCGGCCCTGGCGAAGAATTCCTCATCCTTCGGGTTCGCACCTGGCCAGCCGCCCTCTATGTAGGAGACACCCAGATGGTCGAGTTGCTCGGCCACGCGCAGCTTGTCGTCGACGGTGAGCGAGATGCCCTCTTGTTGCGAGCCGTCCCGGAGCGTCGTGTCGTACATGTCGACCGCGACCGGGAGGCCACGCTCAGGTGACATAGTCGAGCCAGTCCTTGTACTGGTCCACCGTGCCCCGGACGGTCGCGAAGTACGTCTCCTGGATCTCACGCGTGATCGGTCCGGGTTCACCTGTGCCCACCGGGCGGTCGTCGACCGAGCCGATCGGGACAATCTCTGCGGCTGTTCCAGTGAGGAACGCCTCGTCGGCCATGTAGAGATCCGTCCGCCGCATCTCGCGCTCAGTCACGCTGTAGCCGTGATCGCGGGCGATGGTGGTGACGGTGTTCGCGGTGACACCTTCAAGCGCCCCGACCGACGACGAGGGCGGGGTGAAGAGGCGGCCGTCACGCACGACGAAGATGTTTTCGCCCGTGCCCTCCGAGATCAGCCCGCTCGTGGTGCACATGAGCGCCTCGTCGTAGCCGGCGCGCATCGCCTCCACCTTTGCGAGCGAGGAATTGATGTACATCCCTGTGCCCTTGGCGGCCGTCGGTATGGCGCGTGGGTCATTGCGTGCCCATGAGCTGACCTTGAGGCGGATGCCGTTGGCGATGGCCTCGTCGCCGAGGTACGCGCCCCAGGGCCACACCGCTATCGCGACTTGCACCTTGCACAAGGTGGGGTTCAAGCCCATCTCGCCGTAGCCGAGGTAGGCGAGCGGACGGACGTAACAGCTGTCGAGCCCGTTGACCCGCACGGTGAGCTTGATCGCGTCGAAAACCTCGTCCTCGGAGTAGGGCAGGTCCATCTGCAGGATGCGAGCCCCCCTGAACAATCGCTTGGTGTGCTCACGCAGGCGGAAGATCGCCGGCCCATCGGCCGTCGCATAGGCGCGAATGCCCTCGAAGAGTCCCATTCCGTAGTGCAGGCTGTGCGTCAGGACGTGCACCGTGGCCTTGTCCCAGTCCACGAGCTCGCCGTCCATCCAGATCTTCGTTGTCGGGGTGATAGGCATCGTCACAACCTCCTTGCGATCGCATCGCCAATTCCGGCTGTGCTCCAAGGCTCGGAGGAACCGGCCATCTCAGTTTGCAACTCCAATACTGCCCTGGTGACTCGACCGGCTGCGTCCGCCTGGCCGAGGTGCTCCAACATCATCGCCGCGGAGCGGATTGCCGCGAGTGGATTTGCCCGCCCGGTGCCGGCGATGTCGTGCGCGGAGCCGTGAACCGGCTCGAAGAGGGACGGCCCGGTGCGCGCAGGGTTGAGGTTGGCCGACGCCGCCAGCCCGATGCCCCCGGTGACGGCGCCGGCGAGATCGGCGAGGATGTCGCCGAACAGGTTGTCGGTCACCACGACGTCATAGCGCGCGGAGTTCTCGACAACGAAGATGCAGGCGGCGTCTACATGATTGTACGCGGTGGCGACTCCGGGGTGCTCGAGCGCCACCGAGTCGAACGCCCGCTGCCAGAGGTCGCCCGCATAGGTGAGCACGTTGGTCTTGTGCACGAGCGTCACATGGCCCCGCGCGCGGCGCTCGGCGAGCTCGAAGGCGTACCGAATGCAGCGCTCCACGCCGTGGCGGGTGTTGACAGAGCCCTGCGTGGCAACTTCGAACGGCGTGCCGCGCCGGAGCGCGCCGCCTTCGCCCGCATAGGGGCCCTCCGTGTTCTCGCGCACGACGACGAAGTCGGCGTCAGGGGCGATAGAGCCCGGGACTCCGTTGAAAGGGCGGAGGTTGATGTACAGGTCCAGTTCGAAACGCAGTCTCAGCAGCAACCCGCGCTCTATCACTCCCGGTGGCACCGCGGTCGAGCCGATCGGCGGACCGACGGCGCCGAGCAGGATGGCTTCGGTGCCTCGAAGCTCGCCGAGGACCGACTCGGGCAGCACCTCGCCAGTGCGCGCATAGCGGCCGGCGCCCAGGTCGTAGTCGACGGTCTCGATCGCAACCCCCGCGGCGGCGACGACCTTGAGCGCCTCCGCGATCACCTCAGGGCCGATCCCGTCGCCCCCGATCACTGCAACTTTGTGCGCACCAAACCTGGGTTCCACTTGCCGGACACACTAGCCGGGGCACCTGCCGTGCGGTCAGGGCGAAGGATCGGTCGCCTGCGGTCACGGCTCTGGTCCGGGCAGTCAGGCTGGCCGCACTACGGCGCGTTGAACCGGTAGACACCGCCTGTAGCGCCGAGCAGCCAGTACCCGGCCGAAGCAGGCGTCGCCGCCATGGCGGTCACAGGCGCAGGCAAGTGCTTGCCTGCGTCGCCGCCCTCATTGGGCGCGTCGCCGAAGTTGTACACCGAGCCGTTACGCCCGGCCAGCCAGTAGCCGAGGCCGTTGTTGGTCGCCGTCGCGGCGACGATCGCGCCGGGAAGGTGCTTTCCTGCCTCGCTGCCCCAGCTCTTGACGCGGCCGAACCGATAGACGCTGCCGTCACCTCCGACCAGCCAGTACCCGGCCGCGACTGGATCGGCGATGATCGCGACGATCGGGCCCGGCAGCTTCCTGGTGCTCGCACTGCCGTAGTTGGGCGCACGAAAGCTGAACACGGCGCCGTTCGAAGTGACCAGCCAGTAGCCGCCCGATCTCTTGTCGGCTGCGATGCAGACAACTGGGTGGACAAGGTGGTCGGCGCGCAGGTCCCCGTAGAACGGGGCGGACCCGAACGGATAGACCTCGCCGTTCGAGCCGACGAGCCAGTAGCCACCTTTCGCGCCGTCGACCGCGATGGCCACGATCGGTGCCCGCAGAGACCTGGCGGCAATGCCTCCGTGGCTGTGGGCGTCGCCGGTGACAAAGACCTTGCCGGTGGAGCTGACGATGAAGTAGCCCTTGCCATCGGCACTCGAGGCGATGCCGACCTGCCTCGGTCGTCTGATCACGATCGCGGCCTGCGCCTCGGCCCAGGTAAAGACCTCGCCGGTCGGCTTGGGCCCACAGGCAGCGACGAAGGTCTCAGCGAACGACGTAGCCCACTTCGACGACTTTGCGTACGCCGCGCCCATGACGAGTTGCGACTCGGCCGAGGGGCAGCCGGCGAGATCGCTCGTCCACAGCCCAAGGATGTTGTCCCGGTGTCCCCAGCATTGCTCAGCGCTCGGGGAACTGCAGCCTCCGTTGGAGCTTCCATAGCCGTCGTCGTACATCCAGCCGTCGTCGGATCCGAGCGCGCTCTCGGTGCCTCCGGCCCAGTTGGATCCCCAGGCACGCACATTCGCCCCACCTGACAACCTCACCGCGGAGACCTGCGGGTCCTTGTCCAGGCTGGCTCCAGCCTGAGCCACCTTGTCCAGCTGGACCGTGAGTGCCGTCATCGGCGGCTCCCCGCGGGAAACCCGTTCCAGATCGGCGATCGCGAAAAGCTGGTCCGCCACACTCAGCTTGAGAAACTTCGCCAGGCTGAACCGCAGCGGGCCGATCGGCTCGCTCCCACGCGCCCGGTCTATGGCCTCCAGCGCCTTCGAGTTGCAAGCCGTCGTGTCGTCCAGAGCTCCGGGCGCGCAAGAAGCGTAGAAGTTCGGGACCGGAGGAAGGTTCTCAGGCGGGTTCTCGGGCGGCAGGATCCCAGAACGCGGCACGGCCCTGGTGAGCGGCACTGCCCTGGTGAGCGGCACGGCCGTGGCGAACCCAGCGGCGGCGGCCTGCGCACCGTTGCCCACGACCGAGATAGCCGCAATGGTCACGCCGGCCAACGCGACCCGGCTCACCCGCGAATCGAATGGTCCGCGCATGCCCGAGGGTACTCGGCAATTCCTCGGCGAAGTTCGGAAAGTCCAGCCAACTACAGCTCGTCAAGATGCCATCTCCGAGCCGGTAGCCTCGCGTCGGTGACCGAAACTCCTCTCACGCCCGAAACCCACGCTCGGCTCGTCGCCGAGCTCGAGGACCTCACGACACGCGGACGCGTGGAGATCGCGCGCCAGATCGAAGCCGCCCGGGCACTCGGGGATCTCTCCGAGAACGGCGACTATCACGCCGCCAAGGACGCCCAGGGCAAGATGGAGTCCCGCGTGCGCCAGCTCCAGCGGATGCTGGGCGATGCCGTGATCGTCGACAGCTCGACGCACGAAGCCGGCGTCGTGACCGCTGGCGTGGTGGTGGAGCTCCGCTACGAGGGCGACGAGGAGACCGAGCGGTTCTTTGTCGGCTCGATCGAGGAGAAGGGCGAAGGCGTGTCGGTCATTTCGCCCGCTTCACCGCTCGGCCAGGCGCTCGTCGGGCACAACGTCGGCGAGACGGTCGAGTACAACGCTCCGAACGACCGCTTCTTTACCGTCCAGATCGTCTCCGTGGGCCACTGAGAGCGGATCGATGCCCGGGACGCTCGCCGACAAGGTCTGGGACCGCCACGTCGTTCACCCCGGCGACGGCGCCGCTGAGCCCGATCTGCTCTACATCGACCTGCACCTCGTCCACGAGGTGACATCGCCGCAGGCCTTCGAAGGGCTGCGACTGGCAGGCCGGCGCGTAAGGCGTCCGGATCTCACGATCGCAACCGCCGACCACAACGTGCCCACCACGACTGCGGGCGGCCGCGTGGAGGACCCGGTCTCGCTGAGACAGCTCGAGGCGCTCGACGCGAATTGCTCTGAGTTCGGCGTGACGTGTTACCCCATGGGAAACGAGAACCAAGGGATAGTGCACGTGATCGGGCCCGAGCAAGGTCTCACCCAACCCGGCATGACGATCGTCTGCGGAGACAGCCACACATCGACCCATGGTGCCTTTGGGGCGCTGGCGTTCGGCATCGGGACCTCGGAAGTTGAGCACGTTCTCGCCACCCAGACCCTCCCCCAACGCCGGCCCCGCACCATGGCCGTCACCGTCGAGGGCGACCTCCCGCTCGGTGTGAGCGCGAAGGACATGGTGCTCGCGATTGTCGGCCGGCTCGGCACGACCGGCGGGGTCGGCCACGTGGTCGAGTACCGAGGTTCGGCGATCCGCTCGCTGTCGATGGAGGGCCGCATGACGGTCTGCAACATGTCCATCGAAGCCGGTGCCCGGGCGGGAATGATCGCTCCGGACGAGGTGACCTTCGAATACCTCGAGGGGCGGCGCCACGCGCCAAGAGGCCGGGACTGGGACCGGGCCGTCGAGGACTGGCGCGGGCTGGCAACCGACGACGGCGCCGGCTTTGACGCCGAGGTGGTCCTCGATGCGGCCTCCATGCGGCCGCATGTGTCTTGGGGCACGAACCCCGCCCAGGTCGTGGTCATCGACGGTGAGGTACCGAGCCCGGACGACATGGCAACGCCGGCCGAGCGGGAGGCCGCCGCCCGTGCGCTCGCCTACATGGGTCTCGAAGCCGGCACCCCGATCAGGGCGATCAAGGTCGACACGGTGTTCATCGGCTCCTGCACGAACTCCAGGATCGAGGACCTGCAGACCGCGGCCGAAGTGCTCGAAGGGCGCCGGATCTGGCCGGGCCTGCGTGCGCTCGTCGTGCCGGGTTCGCGCCGGGTCAAGCACCAGGCCGAAGCGGAGGGGTTGGACCGGGTCTTCATCGAAGCGGGATTCGAGTGGAGGCAGAGCGGCTGTTCCATGTGCCTTGGCATGAATCCGGACCAGCTCTCGCCTGGCGAGCGCTGCGCCTCCACCTCGAACCGCAATTTCGAGGGCCGCCAGGGACGCGGCGGCCGCACCCATCTCGTGTCCCCGGCGGTGGCCGCGGCAACATCGGTGGCAGGCCGGTTCGCAACCCCGGCTGACCTCGGGTCCTGAGGATGGAACCCGTGCGGATCGTGACGGGGCGGGCGGTTCCCCTGGACCGTTCGGACGTCGACACCGACCAGATCATCCCGAGCCAGTGGCTCAAGCGCATCGAGCGGACCGGCTTTGGTGCAGGGCTGTTCGCGGAGTGGCGCGACGACCCGGGCTTCGTCCTCAACGACCCTGACCATGCCGGGGCGACGATCCTCGTCGCTGGCCCGAACTTCGGAACGGGCTCGTCGCGCGAGCACGCCGTGTGGGCCCTGGTCGACTTCGGCTTGCGTGCAGTCGTCAGCCCTCGTTTCGGCGACATCTTCCGCAACAACTCCACCCGTTCCGGGCTCGTGCCCGCCGAGGTGTCCGACCAGGACGGCCGGGCGATCCTGGAGGCGGTCAGCGCGGATCCGTCGCTCGAGATCGTGGTGGATGTCGAGCGCAGGCTGGTCGAGGCGCCTGCTCTGGGGATCTCGGTGCCGTTCCGGTTGGACGACGATGCTCGCGACCGGCTGCTGAGGGGCCTCGACGACATTGGCGTCACGGCCCAGCACATGTCAGACATCGACGCCTACGAGGCGCGGCGGCCCGCGTGGCTGCCGAGCGTGGTCACCTGAAGCGTCACGGCAAGCAACGCCTCAGGGCATCACCTCGCCCAGGCGGACGGCGTCCGGGCCTCCGGCGGTCCTCGCCTTGGCGCGAACCACGCGGTTGGTGGCCGCGACATAGGCCCGAGCAGCCGCTTCGACGACGTCGGTCGACAGCCCACGACCCGATGCGCGCACACCGTCCGAGTCGAGCTGGATGACGACGTCCCCCAGTGCGTCGATACCGCCGGTGACCGACGAGACGTTGAAGTCGGTGAGCTTGGCCTCGATCCCGGTCGCCTGCTTGATCGCCTTGCAGGTCGCGTCGATCATCCCGTCGCCTTCGGCGGTCGCCTCGGACTTGTGACCGTCGCGGCTGACCACGACTCTCGCTCGCGGCATCCCGGTCGTGCCACCCTGGACGTCGAGCACGTCGAGGACGAAGCCCTCCTCGAGCGCGGTGCCCAGCTCCTCGGCGACGATCGCCTCCAAGTCGGCGTCGGTCAGTTGCACCTTGCGGTCCGCCAGCTCCTTGAAACGGGCGAACGCAGAGTTCAAGGCGTCACCTTGCACCGCGATGCCGAGCTTGTGGAGTGTGTCCGCGAAGGCGTGGCGGCCCGTGTGCTTGCCGAGGATGATCTGGCCGCCCTCCTGGCCCACCGAGGCTGCGTCGATTATCTCGTAGGTCGAGCGCTCGTTGAGCACACCGTGCTGGTGGATGCCCGACTCGTGGGCAAAGGCGTTCTTGCCCACGACCGCCTTGTTCCATTGCACTTGGTATCCCGTCAGGCGTGCCACCATCCGGCTGGTGCGTGCCAGCTCCTTGGTTCTCACGTTCGTCTCCAACCCAGGAAACTGATCTCCGCGGATCCTGAGCGCCATGACCACTTCCTCGAGCGCGGCGTTGCCGGCGCGCTCGCCCAGGCCGTTCACGCAGACCTCGACCTGGCGGGCGCCTGCGCGCACCCCCGACAGGCTGTTCGCCACGGCAAGACCGAGGTCGTTGTGGCAGTGGGTCGAGATCACGTAGTCACCGGCCACCTGATCACGTACGTGCGCTATGAGATCGCCGTAGTCCCAGGGGATGCCGTAGCCGACGGTGTCGGGGATGTTCAAGGTGGTGGCGCCGGACTCGACCGCCGCGGCCAGCACCTCGAGCATGAACTCGAGCGGTGTGCGGGTTGCGTCCTGGGGTGAGAACTCGATATCCGCGATGTGCTCACGACCCCTGGCGACCCCCATGCGCACCGCCTCGAGCACCTGATCCTCATTCATCTTCAACATGTGCTCCATGTGGCTTGGGCTCGTCGAGATGAAGATGTGGATGCGGCTGCGCTCCGCGTCACGCAGCGCCTCGTAACAGCGGTCCACGTCGGCGAGCTGGGTCCGCGAAAGCCCGGCGATCACCGGACCTTGGACCGTGCGGGAGATTGCCTGGACCGCTTCGAAGTCGCCCTGGCTCGAGACCGGGAAGCCGGCCTCGATGTAGTCGACGCCGAGGCGCGATAGTTGCTCGGCGATCTCGAGCTTCTCGCCGGGGTCGAGGGAGATCCCCGGTGACTGCTCGCCGTCCCGCAGTGTCGTGTCGAAGATGACCACCTTGTCGCTCATCGCTCGCTCCATTGTCGAGGCGCACCCACGACCTTCTCCTACCGTCTCGCGTCACTGTCCTGCAACCGGGCCCGGCCAACAAAAAACCTCCTGGCCGAAGGCGCAGGAGGCGTTGGCGAGCGCGGAGGGGCGCTCGCCGTCAGGTAAGGAGGAGGACCTGGATGAACCGCTCGTTCGTCATGTCACCAGTGATTGTGGTGGACAGCTCCGGATCCGTCAAGCCTGTCGTGCTCGCCGCTCGCTCTTCCTACTCGCTACCCGCGGCAGCGTCGGTGGCCCCGGAGACGCCGCGGTAGCTGCTGCGATGGTGGAGCAGGGGGGTTTGGCCGGTCTCCACGCCCATATCGAGCACCCTGCCGAGGACGAACACATGGTCACCGGTCTCGACGACCCGTTCGATGTCGCAGTCGACAAATGCCACAGCTCCCACCAGCACCGGGTTCCCCGACGGCGCGGGACGCCACTGGACGCCGTCGAACTTGTCAGCCTCGCTGACCGCGAACAGCGACGAGAGCTCAGCCTGGTCGTGTCCGAGCACGCTTACGCAGAACGACCCCGAGCTGTTGATGGGCGGCCAGCTCTTCGAGGTCGTCGCGACGAAGAAGCCTACGAGCGGGGGTTGAGCGAGACCGGGACGAACGTGCCCACCGAAAGCCCTTTCTGGCGTCCCTCGACAACCCCGGCGACGACCACGACGCTCGTCGGCACATACGCCATCAACTGGCGGAAATGCTCAGCGCTGAGGTCGGCCACCGCCGCTAGGTGCCGGCAACGTAGTGGAGACCGAGGATGCCGGCTGCAGCCCTCACGCGGTTGAGCACCTCGGGGAGGACCGGACGATCCGTCGAGAGCAGCATCAGCGCCGTGCCGCCGCCGGATGTCTGACCGACGGCCATGTTCGTGATGCTGACCCCGGCATCGCCAAGAGCCGAGCCGACGATTCCGATCATCCCCGGGCGATCGTCGTTGCGCACGATCAGCAGATTCGCCGCGAACGGGAGCTCGACGGCGTGATCGTCGACCATGACGATCCGCTCCGTGCCGGTCCACCCCAAGGTCCCCGAGGCTGCATGGCCGCCACCGCGAAGCGTCACCTGGCTCAGGTAGTCGCCGGCGACGGTCGTCGAGGACTCGCGCACCTCCAAACCCCGGTCCTTGGCGAAGTGCGGGACGTTCACGTACGAGACGGGCTCCTCGATCGCGGCCGCGAATATGCCCTTCAGCGCGCAGAGCGTGAGAATCCGTGTGTCCTCGCTTGCGAGGTCCCCCTGGTACTCGACCTCGAGGTGGCCTGGCACTCCTTCGCACAGTGCCGCCAGCAGGCGGCCCAGTCGCTCCGCGACCCCGACGAACTCCCGCACGGCCTCGGAGGCTCCGGTGGCGGCGACATTGACGGCGAAGGGCACCAGGTCGCCCGCCAACGCGAGAACGATCTGCGCCGCGATCTGCTCGCCCGCCTTGTCCTGCGCTTCGGCCGTGCTGGCACCGAGGTGTGGCGTGACGACAACCCGCTCGAGCTCGAACAGGGGCGAGGACGTGCACGGTTCGGTGGAGAACACGTCGAGCGCGGCACCGGCGACTTGCCCCGAAGCGATGGCGTCGGCAAGCGCCTCCTCGTCGACGATGCCGCCGCGAGCGGCATTCACGATGCGGATGCCGGGCTTCGCCTTTGCGAGCAGCTCCTTGCCGACAAGCCCGATGGTCTCAGGCGACTTCGGCAGGTGGATGCTCACGAAATCGGCACTGGAGAAGAGCTCCTCGAGGCCGAGAAGCTCGACCCCCATCTTGTGCGACCGATCAGGGGTCACGTACGGGTCATATGCGATGAGCCGCATCCCGAAGGCGGCGGCGCGCTGAGCCACCAGGGAGCCCACGTGGCCGAGCCCGACGATCCCGAGCGTCTTGCCGTACAGCTCGACGCCCTCCCACTTGGCCCGCTCCCACCGCCCTTTGATGAGGGCAGCGTGGGATTGCGGGATGTTGCGGGCCTGAGCGAGCATCAGCGCGACCGCGTGCTCTGCGGCCGACACGATGTTCGACTCCGGGGCGTTGACGACCATCACGCCGCGACGCGTGGCCGCCTCGATGTCCACGTTGTCGAGCCCTACGCCTGCGCGCCCGACCGCGACCAGGTCGCGTCCGGCATCGAGCACCTCCGCTGTGACGCGGGTCGCCGAACGGATGACAAGAGCCGCCGCTCCGGCCACGGCGTCGACGAGCTCGGCCGGCGTGAGCGACAGCTGCACGTCGACTTGGTGACCTGCCTCTGCCATCAGCTCGAGACCGCGAGGCGAAAGCTTCTCGGTGACAAGGACCCTGGACATTGTCTACTCACTCACTTTCGATAGGAGTTCAGCAAGACGCTCGATACCGCGGACGAGGTCCGCGTCCGACAGAGCGTAAGAGAAACGACCGTAGCCTGGCGAACCGAAGGCCTCGCCGGGAACGAAGGCGACGCGAGACTCCTCCAGCACGAGCTCGGCCAGCTCGAGGGTGGTCTCGGGTCTCGCCCCCCGGAGCTCACGCCCGAGGATGCCCTCGAAAGACGGGAACGCATAGAAGGCGCCCTCCGGCTCCACGCACGAAACACCTTCGATCTCCGACAGCATCTGGAAAATGGTCCGGCGGCGCCTGTCGAAGGCGGCCCTCATCTCGCCGACCGCGGCAAGGTCCCCCGTCAGAGCTGCGATAGCGGCACGCTGTGCGACGTTGTTGACGTTGGAGGTCGCGTGCGACTGGAGGTTCGTGGCAGCTTCCACGACGTCGGCCGGACCGATCAGCCATCCGACACGCCAGCCGGTCATCGCGTACGTCTTGGCCACGCCATTGGCGACGACGCAGTGGTCGGCGAGCTCTGGCACCACGACCGGCATCGAATGCTGGACATGGCCCCCGTAGACGAGGTGCTCGTATATCTCGTCGGTGAGCACCCACCAGCCGCGCTCGACAGCGAGACGGCCGATCTCGGCGATCGCGTCCCGGTCGTAGACCGCACCGGTGGGGTTGGAGGGCGAGACGAAGACAAGCAGCTTCGTCCGGTCCGTGGCAGCATCCTCGAGCTGATCGACGCTGACCTTGAAACCGCTCGCCGAGCCGGTCGGGACCTCGACAACGACACCACCGGCGAGGCGAATCGCCTCGGGGTAGGTCGTCCAGTACGGGGCCGGCACCAGCACCTCGTCACCGGGGTCGAGCAGGGTCGCGAAGGCGTTGTACACCGCATGCTTGCCACCGTTGGTGACGAGCACCTGCTGGGGCGTGATCTCGTAGCCGGAGTCGCGCACCGTCTTGGACACGATCGCCTCTTTCAGCTCGGGCAGGCCTCCCGTCGGGGTGTAGCGATGGTTGCGAGGCTCGCTGCACGCGGCGGCGGCGGCCTCGACGATGGCCGCCGGCGTCGGGAAGTCCGGCTCGCCAGCCCCGAAGCCAACGACGTCGATGCCCTCGGCCTTCAGCTGTTTGGCCTTCGCATCTATGGCCAAAGTGGCAGACGGCGCCACGCCGCCTACGCGCCGCGAGATGCGGCGCGGCGCCGACGATCCGTCAAGTGGTGGTGATTTCGCCATCTGCCTATGCTGGCACAAGTTCCCCCGCTGCGATTTCCCAGGTTCCACACCAGGCGTCGTGGCAATCGGTGCAATGCCCCCGGGTCGACCGACCCACCGACTTTCCAGGAGGTTCACCTTGGCCGGACTCGTGATACCCAAGCACTTGCTGCCCATCGACGGCCGTTTCGGGTCCGGGCCGTCGAAGGTCCGAACCGAATCGGTGCGCGTGCTCGAGGCCGAAGCACCGACCTACCTCGGGACGAGCCATCGCCAAGCGCGTGTTCGCGGCGTCGTGGAGCGGGTCCGCTCCGGCCTGACAGAGCTCTTCGATTTGCCGGAGGGCTACGAGGTGGCGCTCGGAAACGGCGGGACAACTGCCTTCTGGGATGCTGCCACGTTCTGTCTCGTCGAGCGCAGGAGCCAGCACCTGTCCTTTGGCGAGTTCTCCTCCAAGTTCGCCGAGTGCACCCGCGCGGCGCCGTTCCTCGAGGACCCCGAGGTCCTCGTCTCCGAGCCCGGCACTTGTCCGCAGCCGATCGCCAACCCGGCTGTGGACGCGTACTGCCTCACCCAGAACGAGACCTCGACCGGCGTGCAGGCAGCGGTGCAGCGACCTCGCGGGGCCGACGGGGCCGTGGCGGACGGCCTCGTCCTTGTTGACGCGACTTCGGCTGCAGGCGGGCTCCGGGTCGACGCGGGCGAGTTCGACGCGTACTACTTCGCTCCCCAGAAGTGTTTCGGGTCCGAAGGCGGGCTCTGGCTCGCGCTGTTGTCCCCGGCTGCGATCGAACGCGTGGAGCGGCTCTCGGCAGCGGGACGGTTCGTGCCGGCTTTCTTGGACCTCAAGATCGCAATTACGAACTCGCGCCTTCAACAGACCTACAACACCCCGGCGCTGGCCACTCTGCTCCTTCTCGCCGAGCAGGTGGACTGGTTCCTGGACAACGGTGGCCTCGAGTGGGCTGTCGCGCGTGCAGAACGCTCCGCCGAGATCGTCTACGGCTGGGCCGAGCGCTCAAGCTACGCACGGCCCTTCGTGACCGATCCGGCCGAACGGAGCCACGTCACCGCGACCATCGACCTCGACGGGCCCGTCAACGCGCTCGAAGTGGCCGCCATCCTGCGCTCCAACGGCGTGATCGACACCGAGCCCTACCGCAAGTTGGGGAGGAACCAGCTGCGCATCGCACTGTTTCCTGCGATCGAGCCCGCGGACGTCGAGGCCCTGACGGCGTGCGTCGACTATGTGGTGGAAGAGCTGGGAACCTAGGACCGGGGCGTAGCCCGGGGCGGCACGCCGGCGGCAGGTGCTTCGGGGGACCGAGGGGGCTGGCCGGCACGCCGCCGGGCGGCGAAAGCCCGGTCGTAGGAGTGCGCGATCCGGAGCCGCCACGTGAGCCGAACGGTGTCGACGAGCATGCCCCAGGCGGCCCTCGGCGAGACCGTGCTCGAGAATCGTTCCCCGATCTCGACGGGCAGCTCGACGACGCGTTTGTAGCCGAAGCGCCGGGCGACGGCGAGAAGCTCGAGGTCGAAGGTGAAGCCGTCCTCCTCGAGGATCGGGAGCAGTTCGGTGAAGATCTCACGCCTGGCCAGCTTGATGCCGCTCTGGGTGTCGGTGATGTGCAAGCCGAACAACAAGCGAGTGAGGCCCTGGTATCCCCAGGAGTAGAAACGGCGCAGCTTCGGGTAGACGACCACCGACTCGGGATGGCGCTTGCTCCCGATCACGAAGTCCGGCCGCTGGCTCTCGATGCAGTCGACGAACTCACCCAGCACCGGGGCCGGGATGTCCCCGTCGGCGTCGATGAACCCGATGTATCTGCCGCGGCCAAGCCCGAAGCCCACCCGCAGCGCACGGCCCTTGCCCTGGTTGACCGGCAGGCAGACGACCTGAACTTCTGGGCCGAGCTGCTCGAGGCCGGCGTCACTGCCGTCAGTTGAGCCGTCCGAGACCGCGATGACCTCGAAACTGACCCCGCGAGCGCGCAGCAGCTCGATCACCCGCGCGACGTGACCGGCCAGATTCGGGCCCGGGTTGTAGTACGGGACGACAACTGTCAGATCGAGCTGGCCTTCCCGTTGCATCGGGCCCCATCCTCCCACTCTCGCGAAAGGCTACCGGCCACCGAAGCCGGTTCGGGGTCCCCCTTTGGCACCTTTGTGGTTGCGGGACGATGCCCCGACTGCACGGGTCGGCGG
>PLIM01000161.1 GCA_003139355.1 Acidimicrobiaceae bacterium
TCCTGCGTCAGGGCCGCTCGATCACCACCGTCCCGACCGCCGGTACCGACGCCGACCATCTTGCCGGCTTGATGGTGGGCCGCGAGGTTTCCCTCGAGGCGACCGCCAAGCTCCCAGGGCAACCGGGCCCAGTCGCTCTCGAGCTGGAGGGTGTCTCTGCGCGTGGCGACCTCGGCTCCGAGGCGCTGAAGGACGTCACGTTCCAGGTGTGCGCCGGCGAGATCCTCGGCGTCGCCGGCGTCGCAGGCAATGGCCAACGCGAGCTGGCCGAGGTCATCACCGGGCTGCGAGCGACCACGGAGGGGAAGATCGAGATCGGTGGCACGCGGCTTGCTGCGGGAGACCCCCGTGCGGCCATCGACCTCGGGGTTGCCTACGTGCCCGAGGACCGGATGGGCACCGGCATCTCGCCCAACCTCTCGATCGCCGAGAACCTGATGTTGAAGTCCTACCGGGGCAAGACCATGCGCTCCGGCCCGCTGCTCTCGGGTCGTAAGGCGAACGCGAACGCGCGGGAGAAGATCGCGCGCTTCGACATCCGCGCACCGGGACCCCGCACACTGGTCCGACAGCTCTCGGGCGGCAACATCCAGAAGGTCCTCCTCGCGCGTGAGCTGTCCTCTGAGCCGCGCGTGCTTGTGGCGGCCTCGCCCACGCGCGGTCTTGACGTCGGCGCCACCCAGTACGTGCGCCGCGTTCTCGCCGAGACTGCTCAGCATGGCGTCGCCGTCCTCATGGTGAGCGAGGACCTCGACGAGATCCTCGAGCTTTCGGACCGCATCGCCGTGTTCTACAACGGCCGCGTCGTCGGGATCCTCCCGGCTGCCGGCGCCAACCGACAACAGATCGGGCTGATGATGGCCGGGGCGGCATGACCGGCCCTCTGCGCATCGAGCGCCGGCTCGACACTCCCAAGTGGCTGAGACTCGCCGTGCCACTCATGTCCATCTTGCTGGCGGCGATCATCGTCGGCATCCTGCTTGCGGCCACCGGCCATAACCCGATATCGACCTATCACCAGATGTACTCGGCCTCGGTCACCGCTGACGGTGCCCTCACGTCAACGTTCGTCTACGCCACGCCGATGCTCTTCACCGGTCTGTGCGCCGCCTTCGCCTTCAGGATGCGGACCTGGAACATCGGCGGTGAGGGCCAGCTCTACATGGGTGCTGTCGGGGCCTCGGCGACTGGCATCATGCTCGGCGACTGGCCGCGCCCGCTGCTCATCATCGCGATGGTCGTCGGCGGTGCGCTTGCCGGGATGGTGTGGGCGTGCATTCCGGCTCTCCTGCGCGCGTATCTGCGCACGAACGAGATACTCACCTCGCTCATGCTCAATTACGTCGCCGGCTTCTTCATGTACTACCTGATCTTCGACAGCAGCTCGTACTGGCGGGACCTCACAACGCCCGGGGCGACGGTGTTCCCGACCGGCAAGACGCTGGTGGCGAACGCCAGTTGGCCAGGGATCACCATTGGGTCGTTCACCTTGCCCATGGGCTTCCTGCTCGGCATCGGCTTGGCGGTCGGCCTGCTCGTGCTCATCCGCTCCACCCGCTACGGCTTCGAGATGCGAGTCATGGGCGATTCGCCACAGGCGGCCAATTACTCCGGCATCAACACCAAGCGGAAGATCGTCTCGGTGATGGCGATATCCGGTGGGATAGCCGGCATAGCCGGCTCCAGCCAGATCGGCGACTTCGGGCACGTGCTCGACCCGCGCGGGCTCCAACAGGCCCAGTACGGCTATACGGGCATCGTCGTAGCGGCCCTCGCTCTTTACAACCCCCTTGCCGTCGTGCTTGTGTCTCTGCTGATCGGCGGCCTCACGAACGCCGGCTTCGCCCTTGAGGGTCCCTCGTTCCCAACCGGCCTCGTCGGCACCATGGAAGGGATCATCCTCTTCACAGTCCTCGGAGGCGAGATCCTCGCCCGTTACCGGATCGGCCTGCGACACCGCGCGACTGCGCCGGCGGGCGTCGGCGCGACCTCGGGGGCTGGGTTGCCGTCATGAACTCGAACATCGTCCTGGCCGTGCTCGTGTCGGCAATCGCGTTCGGCACGCCACTGGTCCTGGCAGGCCTGGGCGAGCTGCTCGCGGAGCGCTCCGGGGTGCTCAACCTCGGCGTCGAGGGAATGATGCTCATGGGGGCGGTGAGCGCGTTCTGCGTCTCGCAGAAGATGCATGGGTCGACCGCGGTGGTGCTGCTGCTGGCTGTCCTCGCCGCCCTGGTGGCCGGTGCCGCGATGGCCCTCATCCACGCGTTCTTGTCGATCACGATCCGTGTGAACCAGATCGTCTCGGGCCTTGCCATCACGATCTTCGCCGGGATAATAGGCCTGTCCTCTTACCTCGGGCAGGTCTGGAACATCGGTGGCTTGGCCGGACGCCACCAGTTCAACGGGATCGACCTCTTCGGCCTGCAGAACCTGCCGATCGTCGGGCCGCTCATCTTCAACCAGGACGCCTTCGTCTATGCCTCCTGGGTACTGGTCCTGGTTGTCTTCTACTACCTGTACCGGACCCGGCCGGGGCTCTACCTGCGGGCCGTGGGCGAGAACCCGTCTGCCGCGGACGCGATGGGAATCAACGTGACCGCTTACCGGTACGCGCACACACTCGTCGGCGGAGCGCTCGCCGGGCTCGGGGGTGCCTACTTCACCCTCGCCCTCGCCCCCATCTGGACCGACGGCCTCACCGCCGGGGTCGGTTGGATCGCCATCGCTCTGGTCATCTTCGCGTTCTGGCGCCCCGACCTGCTCGTGCTCGGGGCCTACCTGTTCGGCATCTTCTCCGCCCTCGGACCGACACTCCAGACTCGCCAGATCACCGTGCTCCCCTCGGAGTTCTATTCGGCGCTGCCGTTCCTGATGACGGTCATCGCGCTGGCAGCAGCGTCGACAAGCTGGGCCAACCGTCGCGTCGGGACGCCGACATCGCTCGGCATCCCCTACACGCGTGAGGAGGGTTGAGCTCTCTCAGCGCGCCGGCCCACATCTGATCGCCGTCACCGAGGTGACACGCCGATGCGTCGCCTGCTCGCCTTCGCGCTGGAGTGGTGCCCTGGCCGTGCAGCGCCCCCAGCCCGGCTTTCCGATGAGCGGCCGTCCACGGCCACGGACTCGCCCCGGCTCATGACGAGCCGGGGCAGCCTGCCGAGGCGGTCCCCTCATGGGGCAACTGGTCTGCCGCGATGCTGAGATCAGTGCTCCACCGCCGTGATCGTCTCGGACTGAGTCGTGAGGGCGTCCAGAACAGGGAGTAGAACCTCGACGCCGAGTCCGGGGCCGGTTGGGACCGCGATCGTGCCGTCGTGGAGCAGGAATGGGGGAGTGATGTCCTCGCGGAAGTAACGGTCCGTGGCGGAGATGTCGCCCGGCAGTGTGAAGCCGGGAAGCGACGCGAGCGCGAGATTCGCCGCGCGACCGAGCCCGGTCTCCAGCATGCCGCCGCACCACACGGGGACACCTTTCGATACGCACAAGTCGTGGACCGCACGTGCCTCGAGATAACCTCCGACGCGCCCCGCCTTGATGTTCACGACCGAGCACGCTCCCATCGAGATGGCAGTTGCGGCGCTCTGGGCCGAGACGATCGACTCGTCGAGGCACACCGGCGTCGCGATGTGCCGTGCGAGCTGGGCGTGGCCGACGAGGTCGTCCTCGTCCAGGGGTTGCTCGATGAGGAGCAAGGAGAACTGGTCGAGCCGGGCCAGGTGACCGATGTCAGCTCGTCGGTACGCGCAGTTCGCGTCCACCTGCAGCATCAGATCGTCTCCGAAGCGGTCCCGGACCGCTTCTACCGGTGCCAGGTCCCAACCGGGCTGGATCTTGAGCTTGAGCCGCCGGTATCCGGCGTCGAGGTACTCGGTGACCGAGTCCAGCAGCTCGTCGACCGAGCTCATGATGCCGACGGCGACCCCAGGTGTCACTGCGCCGGTGACACCGCCCAGGAAGGTGCTGAGCGAGACGCCCGCCGCGCGCAGCTGCGCGTCCAGCACCGCCATCTCCACAGCGGCCTTGGCCATGCGGTGACCCTTGAACTCGTGCAGGAGCGGCTGGACCTTGGAGGCGCTCAGATCCGTTGCGCCGAGCAGTCGCGGCCCGAGGTAACGCCTGAGCGTGAGCCAGGCCGAGTCGAGGTACTCCGAGCAGTACAGCGGATCGGAGCCTGCGACGCACTCGCCCCAACCTTCGCCCTCGTCGGACTCCACGCGGACCAGCAACGCTTCACGGACGGACTCGGTTCCGAGCGCCGTGCGGAAAGGTGACACCAGCGGCAGGCAGACCCGCCGCAACTCGATGGCGTGAAGGTTCACGGCTGGGCCATCGTGTTGCCGAGAGTCGTGTAGGTGAGGAAGACGACCGGAAGCAGGCACGCGAACACGATGACTACCGCGGTCCGTGTGCGCGGGCGCGCGATCTTCGCCACCGCGATGAGGACCGGGAACGCCCAGGTGAGAAGGCGCGGCTTGAATCCGAGGTTGTTGCTCGAGAACAGCAGCAACACCACGCCGAAGCAATAGGCGTTGACACAGGCAGGAAGTCTTGCTCGCCAAAGGGCAAAGACCCCGGCGGCAACCGCGGCCAGCCCTATCCACTCCAACCAGCCGGGACCCTGATACCCGATCATCCACGGGTGTGGCAGAAGACCGAGGAGGGACCGCCCGAAGTCGATCGAGACTCCCCAGGCCTGGCTCTGGAGGTGCCAATAGAACATCAGGTCGTGATAGCGGGTCGCGACGAAGATGAGGTAGGCGACAAAACCAGTCGGCACGAGGAACATTGTGCACAGCGCGCGCGGGGGCTCACGGTTTCGAACGGCCTGGACGGCCAGCACCGCGGCGCCCAGCACCAGTGGCAATGCGAGAGGGCTCGTGGCGGTCGCGAACGCTCCGACGACGCCCGCCCAGAGCCACCTCTCGCGCAACATCAAGAGCAGACTGCCGGCCGTGAGGCCGAGCCCGATGCATTCGCAGTAGAACAGGCCCCACGAGATGCCCATGCCCGGGAAGAGCGCAAAAAGCACCGCGGCGTTCCAACCCGCCGCCTGGTTGACAAGCGCCGTGCCGAGCCGCAAGACGAGCAGCGTCGCAACCGCGCCGCCGAGAATCGACACAACCAGGGCGGCCCCGGCGGCCGAGAGGCCGAAGAAACTGAACAAGCGGATGAGAGCGGGGAACACCGGAAGGAATCCAGCCGCGCTGTAGGTCAGCTGGCCCCCCGAGGTCGCAGCGACCGGTGGATAGCCGTGCGCGGCGACGACGAGGTACCAGTTCGAGTCCCACGAGCGGAGAGGTCCGCTGAGATTCGAGCCGTAGTTGAGGCGTGCCGCGAGCACATCTGCGACCAGGAGCGCGATGCGTACGACCGCGTAGACGCCGAGGATCCGAATGCACGGCCGGATCCAGTCCCGGGGCTTTGCTGGGCAACCGGCGCCGGCCCGATCGGGAGTCGGAGTGTCCCGATCGCGAGTCGGGCCCATGTCACCAGGGGCCGGTACCGCGTCCGCAACGATCACGGCAAGGCCCATCGGGCCTGGGTCGTGTGCTTCTCCATCGCCGGGCACGGTCCGAGTCTGGCCCGTCCGGCTCGTCCTTGCCCGTCGCGGGATCCGGGGGGCGCACCGGGCGGCGCACCGGGTGGGGTTCCGGGCGGCGCATCCGAGTGGCGCACCGTCAGTTGGAAAGGGCAGGAACGACGGCCGCCCCGCTCGCGCCCCGCTTAGCGGGGGCTCTAGCCTTTGTCGTGTGACCTGGTTCGATTCCTTGTGGCGACGCGCTCGCAGGAGTGGGCTCAAGGCCGTTGCGGTCGCAGTCGTGGCAGCCGCGATCGGGGGTTGCGATTCGGCTGCGTCGGAGAATCGACCCACGACGACCAGCACCCCTGCTGTGACGACGACCAGCACCCCTGCGGTCACGACGACCAGCACCCCTGCTGTGACGACGACCACGCAGCCTGCATCCCGGCCGCGGATCGACGATGGCTCGCTCGGTAGTCAGGCGACCCGGCTCGCGTGCACCCTGCTCAGCCGGGCGCAGATCCAGGGCCAATTCGGCGGTCCGGTCGGTCGCGCGATACCGACCTACCCCTATTGCATGTGGCTGGTCGGCACCGACGCGTTCCTTGCTCTCGCGGTGGAGCCACGCACGTCATTCCAGACCGCCACGCAGTATGTGGACACGCTCGAGACGGTCAGCGGCCTCGGCCAGGAGGCGATGATCGCCAATAATCGGTACCTCTACTTCAGCATGTCGGGTACCTCCTACTGGCTGCTCTGGCAACAAGTGGGTGACTTCTCTCAACTGCACACGAGCCAGCTCGTTGTCTTGGCCCGTGACGTGCTGGCTCACGCCCCGGTCAAGCCAGCTTTGGCAGCGCCCGTGCTCGGCCGGGCTGGACCCCCGGTCTACTTCGCCGGCGACTCGACCGCTGCCGGCCCCGAGTGGGCTTGGGACACATATCACGCCAAGTTGCCGGAGTTGAGAACCTTGGCGGAATACCAGGTCGGCACGGGCCTGGTGAGTCCCGAATTCTTCGACTGGTCGCGTCATCTTCTCGCGGTTGTCGCCGCGCTCCGGCCGCGGCTCGTGATCTACATGGGCAGCGCCAACGACGGGCAGGACCTGTTGGTCGATGGTGCCTTCCAGCCTGTTGGGAGCCGGTTGTGGAGAAGGTCCTATGCCGCCAGGGTCGCGGGGATCATGACTGCGCTCGTTCGCGAGGGCTCCAGAGTGCTCTGGATCGGAGAGCCGGCTATGCAGGGCCGGCAACTGTCGGCTTACATGCAGGTGATCGACGAGGTCTGCGCACAGCAAGCGGCCAGGCATGCCGGCGTGAGCTTCCTCAACCCTGGTGCGGTACTGAACGGTCCGCACGGGAGCTACACCGGCACCGTCTTGATCGACGGCCACCGGACCGTCGTGCGCCTCGACGGCGTGCACCTGAACATGGCGGGAAGCATCTATTTCGCCAACTACGTCGCCGCCTATGTGGCCCGCATCCTCGATATCGGGGTTTGGAAGAGACCCGTTCGGAAGCTCCCGCCGGTCCAGATCCGCGGAGCGATCTTCCGCGACGCTTGAGACTCGCGAACAGTCCAGTGGCTCCGTTCGCTGCTGCGCCGTCGATCGACGAGCTTTCGTCGCAGGCCGCGGTCTAAGCTGCGGATAGTCTCGACGAAAGCCGGCTCGTAGGACGGGGAGGTGGGGGATCGACGCGGGGGCGTCGCCTCCAAGCGGCGCACCAAGAGAGCGTGGGGGTATCCAATGGGCACCAAACAGTCGTCGATTCCGCGACGGAGCGGAGCGGACCAACCCAGGCCACCGGCCGTGAAGTCTGTCAACGCTCCTGCGCGGCGGCGCAAGACAGCGGCCTCTGCGCTTTCTCCGCTCGTTCACAACTTGCTCGGCGGCCAGGTCCCGGTTCGCTTCGAGCTGTGGGACGGGAGTGGCTTTGGCCCCACCGACAGTGCAGGAACCATCCATGTCCGCTCGAGCAACGCCTTGCGCCACATTCTTTGGGCTCCGGGCGAGCTCGGCTTCTGCCGTGCCTATGTCGCAGGCGACATCGAGCTCTCCGGTGACCTGATCGCCATGATCGCCAGCTTGCATGCCGTAGCGCCCCGAGACTTGCGCGTGGGCCTACGCGCCTTGCCGGCCGCCTTCGGCGCCGCTCATCGGGCCGGTGCCATCGGGCTTCGGTTGCCCGCACCGCCCGAAGAGGCCCGCGCCAGAGGGCTGCGGCACTCCCGGCGCCGGGACGTCCGAGCCGTCACACACCACTACGACCTCGGCAACGACTTCTATGAGCTCGTGCTCGGGCCGAGCATGACGTACTCGTGTGCCCGTTTCGCCGATCCGGCCATGAGCCTGGAACAGGCCCAGGAGTCCAAGCACGAGCTGATCTGCCGCAAGTTGGGCTTGCGCGAGGGCGAGCCATTGCGACTCCTCGATGTGGGCTGCGGGTGGGGCACGATGGCGATGCATGCCGCGGCCGAGTGCGGCGCGACCGTCGTGGGTATCACCTTGAGCGAGGAGCAGGCCAGCTATGCCCGGCGGCGAGTGGCCGCAGCAGGCCTCGGCGACCAAGTGGAGATCCGTGTGCAGGACTACCGGGATCTCAGAGGCGAGCGCTTTGACGCCATCTCTTCGATCGGCATGTTCGAGCATGTCGGCAAGATCCGCATGGCCCAGTATTTCGAGACTTTGCTCGGCCTGCTCGGGCCGGGGGGAAGGTTGTTGAACCACGCCATCTCCGAGTTGGGAGGATCGAGGCTCAAGCCTTGGAGTTTCTTCGGCCGGTACGTGTTCCCCGACGGTGAGCTGCTCGACGTCGGGGACATCGTGCTCGCGATGGAGCGAGCCGGGTTCGAGTGTCGCGACGTCGAGTCGCTTCGCGAGCACTACGCGCGAACTCTTCGCTCGTGGATGGCCAATCTCGAGGCGAATTGGGATGCGGCCGTTGAGCAGGTCGGGTTGGCACGGGCGAGGATCTGGCGGCTCTACATGGCTGCATCTGTGATCGGCTTCGAGGACGGGGGTATCGCCGTGTACCAGGTGCTCGGCGTTGTGCCCGACGCCGGCCGGAGCGGGATGCCGCCCACTCGGTCTGCCTGGGGCTGAGAGGCCGTCGAGCCGTTCGACCACTGACACCTGGGCGCAGAGTCGGCCAGCGCCCGTCGAGCCGTCAGCGCGCCTTGGCGGAACCACTGCCCGCAACTACCGACCGATGCCCACGCGCGTTGGGCCTTTCGACCCTGGGCGGCTTGCTGGGCGGGTCGTTGACTGAGCCCATGTGTGCTGACGCGAGCGCGCAGCGGGCACGACAGATCGAAGCCATCAACGACGCGACAGAGGGGCGAAGACGAGGATCTTGACCTCGCCGAGGCAGGCGGCGGCGGCAGGTGTCGTGTTCGTCGCGCTCGCCGCCTGCGGTTGGTTTGCGGCCGCCATGCCTCCGTTCGGCATCGAGTCGAGTGCTGTCACGTTCTCCGTGGCCGCTGCCATGCTCGGCGCAGGTGCGGTCCTTGCACATCGATACAGCCCGGCACTCGACTTGCCCGCGGGCGAGCCGGTCCGGGATGTCTCGCTGCGTTTGCGGGGCATGGTCGCGTGGCTGCTCGCCGTTCTGGTGGTTCTCGCTGTCGAGCTGTGGGAGCTCTTCCACAGTCCGAGGAGCCTCTACCCGACGCTGAGCTCCCTGGCGAACGACGTACTCGGGCCCGGCCATCGAGTCGTTCGCGCCGCGGCCTTCATGTGCTGGGGCGCTTGTGGCCTTGTCGTCTCGTCGCGTTCCAGGCGGCACGCGTGAACGTCGCGCTGTGGCTGGTTGCGGCCGGAGCGCTCGGTGCGTGTGAGGTGGCGAGTCGAAGGTTCGACCATGGTTGGCCCACCGCGGCGCAACTTCTTCGCAGCGCACGAGGACACCTCGCCGGTCGGCTCGTTCTGATCATTGCCTGGCTCTGGCTGGGCTGGCACGTATTCGCGCGCTGAGCTGTCAGCGGGCGCTGGCCGTCCGCCAATGCGCTCGCCGGGCACTCGCCGGTCCTTCGTACAGGCAGCGGTATGTTGCCGTCGATCAGAGGTCCTCGAGCTCCTTTCCGCGCGTCTCGGGCAACAGCGTGATCAGGGCTGTCGCGGGGATCGTGGCTGTGAACACCACAACCGCAGCGAGCCCGAAACGGTTGCCGACATCGGCCACCGCGCCGAAGGCCAACAAGCCTGTGGTGGCTCCGAAGACGCCGGCCGCGATCACCCATCCGGCAACGGAGGCCCGGACCGAGGTGGGGAAGAGCTCGTTGACAAGCGAGCCGGCCGCGGGTGCAAAGACCGATGCGGCGAGCACCGCGAGTAGATAGCCGATCACGGCGCCCGGTTTCGACTGGCTGTAGGTCAGCATGCCCAACAGAGCCATGGCGATCATCGCTCCGCCCGCCGCAGGACGGCGCCCGATCCGGTCGGCGAGGAAACGGCCGAGCAGCAGCCCGGCGAGCCCGGTGATACCGGCGCAGGCCACGAGCAGTGCCGTCGTCGTGCCGGACAGGCGGATGACATTCTGGGCGTAGAGGAAGAAGAAGCTGTTCGCCGGCCCTGTCACGACCGACACTGCGAAGGTCAGGGCGGCGACGATCAACAACCGGCGCCGGAAGCGAGGCCCCACCGCCCCGAGCACCGGCAGGGGGTGCTCCTCCGCGGCTGCAGCGATCTTGAAGCGGTCGGGCTCGGCGACCCAGCGCGCGAGGAAAGGCAGTGCCGCGAGCGGCACGAGGGCAAGCAGGACGACACCGCGAAAGCCGAGCGTGCCTGCTCCGAGGCTGTGCACGATCGCGATCAGCCCCGACCCGATCCCGTAGCCGGCGGCTATGAGTGCGACCGCCTTGGCCCGCTGAGATGATGCCGTCTGCTCGGCGGCGGTGACCTGTGCCACGCCTGAGGTGGCGCTGAGCAGGGGCCGTCCGAGGGCGAAGATGGCCACGAACCACCAGTACGTCGGGCTGATGGCAGACATGGCCGTGAGTGCCAGCCCGACTGTGCACGTCATGAGCATCATTCGGCGGCGCCCGAACCGGTCGGCCAGCCCTGCGAGTGGCAGACCGCCAAGGGACGCAAGGCGGAGAACGGCAAGCCCGATCCCGAGCTTGGTCCCCGACAGACCTGCCTGCTCGGCAATCGTCGCACCATGGGTGATGTGGCCGAAATGCTTCGCGACATCGCCGAGCGCCGCGACAGCTCCGAATTGTCCGAAACCAGCCGCCGCGGCCAACAACGCCGCGCCCACTACGGCCGGCTCGCGCCAGGCGTGAAGGTGCAGCCGCGGACCGGCCGGCGTCGCTTCCGACGTCGCGTCGGGCTTGGCGCGATCAGCCATGGCGCCGGCGGGCCATCCAGAAAGGCAGATCGGGCCCGGCGAGCGGAACCGACGCAAGGGCTGCGACGCCGGCGATGTACCACGGCCACGGCCCGAGGACCTCGAGCAGGTTCCAATTGCCGGGTGGGCGTCTGCCGACGCAGAGCGCGATGCCCGCGGCGAGTGCGGGCAGAACGGCCACAAGACAAGGCACCGGGGTGAGGACCCCCAGCATCGGGCCTCCTCTCTTGGAGCTCAGCTTTGCCGAGCGGCGCGCTCTTATGGTGTCAGAGCTCGAGATCGCTGCCGTCGGGGTGTGTGCGGCCTACGCTCAGTTGACCAGGCGGGTGATCAGCACCTGACTGTGGCGGTGGGGGAGCGCACCCACGAAGAGGTGGTCGAGCATGGACGTCCTGTCTGCTGCACACAGAGCCGGCGGCGGTGGAGGCCTTTTTATCCTCGGGCTCTTCATCTTTCTTGTCGCGGCAACCGTGGCCGCGGTGAAGGTCCTCCCCAAGGTCGGCTACTCGGCTTGGTTCGCTGTCTTGGTCTGGGTACCGGTAGTCAACATCGTGATGGTTCTCGTGTTCGCGTTCTCGGACTGGCCGGTCGACAAGGAGCTTCGTCGCTATCGCCAGGGCGGGTACGGGCCCGGACCCGGCGGGTATCCCGCGCCGTCGTGGCCAGCTCAGCCGCCCCCGGGTTACGGCCCAGGCAGACCCCAGTTCCCTCCGTCCGGCTGGCCGACAGCGCCGGGTGGCTCACCACCACCGTGGCCAGGTGGCTCGGAGCCGGCAGCGCCGGGCAGCTGAATCCTCGTGATGCCCGCGGTACGGCTGTTTGCGGTCTACGCTCGCACGGCAAGGCGGGTGGTCAGCGCCTGACCGAGGCGGTCCGGAAGCGCACCCGCGATAGGTGGTCGAAGATGCTCGACTTGGGAGCTGTTTCCGGGGCCGCTGCTGGGGTACTGATCATCGTCTACTTGGCGTTACTCGTCGCGTCCATCGTGGGCATCGTCAAGATCGTCACGAAGGCGGGTTACTCGGGGTGGTTCGTGCTCTTGGCATTCGTCCCGCTTGTGAACTTCGTGATGTTCTTCGTGTTCGCGTTCTCGGACTGGCCCGTTCGCAAGGAGCTTCGCCAATATCAGGGCGGGTACGGGTCCGGCCCCGGCGGGTATCCAGCGCCGTCGTGGGCAGCTCAGCCGCACCCGGGTTACGGACCCGGCCGTCCCCAGTTCCCTCCGTCCGGCTGGCCGGCGGCGCCGGGTGGCTCGCCGCCGCCGTGGCCGGGTGGCTCCGTGCCGCCAGCGCCGGGTGGCTCTGTGCCGCCAGCTCCCGGCGGCTGAATCGGCCTTTCATCTACGAGCTGGTAGCCGACACCCGGATTCGTCCGTAGGAGCGGACCGCCCTTGTCGCCGAGTTTGCGGCGCAAACGGCTCGCATAGACGCGCAGGTAGTGCGTCTCGTGCCCGTAGCCGGGTCCCCAGACCCCACGGAGGATCGTCCTGTGGGTGCATACCTTGCCGGCATTGCGAGCCAGATATGCGAGCAGGTCGAACTCGCGCGCCGTCAGCTCGACCGGGACCCCGCTGACCTCGACGACGCGCGAGCCGAGGTCCACATGAACGGGGCCCACCGTCAGCGTGGCAGGCGCGGAGGGTAGGTTGCGGGCCGCCGCGTGCCTGAGCGCGACCCGGAGGCGAGCCTCCAATTCATGCATCCCGAACGGCTTGGTGACGTAGTCGTCGGCGCCGCTGTCGAGAGCGAGCACCTTGCGGTCCTCGCTGTCGAGCGCGGACAGCACGATAACTGGCACTTCTGTCCACTGGCGAAGCCGCTTGCAGACCTCGACACCGTCGATGTCCGGGAGCCCGAGGTCGAGGACGATGACGTCGGGCATCGCCTGGGCTGCGCGTGAGAGCCCTTCGGCACCCGTGTGCGCCACGACGACCTCGAAGCCTCTTGCGTCAAGGCCGATCCGCAGCGCCCGTAGCAGAGCCGGGTCGTCGTCGACTACGAGGACACGCGTCACGACGAGGTCGTGTCCTCGGCGGGAAACTCGGCGGCGAGTGAAGAGGCTGCCGGCAAGGTGAGCACAAAGCGTGCCCCCCCTCCCCGTGTGGCTCCCACGCCGACGCGGCCACCATGGGCCTCCACGAACGCTTTCGCGATCGCCAGGCCGAGTCCCGCCCGCCCGCCATCGACTCCGCGGTGGAACAGCTCGAAGATCAGCTCACGCTGGTCGGGCGGGACCCCTGGGCCCGAATCGGAGACCGCGATCTCGATCTCGTCCGCCGATCCCCGCCGACGCGTCGTCTCCACCAGGATCTCGGTGCCGGGCGGGCTGTGCCGGGCGGCGTTCTCCAGCAGGTTTGCCAGTGCTTGCGCGATGAGTGTGGGGTCCACTTCGAGTGGGGGAAGCTCCGGTGCCACGACCCTGCGCAGCCGCGAGGCGTCGAGCGACCGTTCGACGAGCGCGACGGCCTCGTCGATGAGGTCGTCCACTGCGAGAGGCTCGCGTTTCGGCCGGAGAGCGCCCGCCTCGAGCCTCCAAAGGTCGAGCACCGTGCTGACCAGGCGCGTCAAGCGGTCGGTCTGCTCCTCGATCGTCTCGAGCAGGTCCCGGCGTGCCGTCTCTGGGAGCACGATTCGCGGCTCTCGGAGATCGGACACGGCGACCTTGATCGAAGCGAGCGGTGTACGCAGGTCGTGAGCAACGGTTGCTACCAGCGCCGCGCGCCACTCGTCGACTTCCTGGAGGAGCTCTGCCCGCAACGCCTGATCGCGGAGCTGGGCACGTTCGATCGCGAGCGCGGCGTGGTTGGCATAGGTAGCCAACAGGCCGCGATCGTGGACGTCGAGCGCCCGGCCTCGCAACACGAGGAGCCCGACGGGGCGGCCCCTGGCCGCCAGTGGTATTTGGCGCAGCAACGCGCCGGCGACGATGCTGCCAGTGAGTGACGCCGGCGTGCCCGGAGCCGGCAGGATGCGCTCGAGGGACTCGCCCCCGAGCTCGGGGCCGTCGGACGCGACGACCTCGAGGTAACCGGTCTCGCCGGAAGGAAGCAACAGGGCCACGGTCTCGAGGTTGAAGGCACTCCGGACGCTCGAGGCGATAACGCCGAGCAGGTCCTGGACCGGCTTGTCTGCGACGAGGAGATCGGACAGCTCGAGGAGCCGCCGCGAGTCGGCTGCGTGTCGCGCCGAGTCGGCTCGAAGTTGCTGCAGCCGCCAGACGACCCTCGCAACAAGAAGAACGACCGCGACGTAGACGATGAGCGCCAGCCAGTTCTGGCCGCTGCCTACTGACAACCTCCAGTACGGCGGGATGAACACCACGTCGAGTACGAGGAAGCCGAGAACGACGGCGAGCAATCCGACCCACGCGCCCCCGAACACCATGGCTCCGACGACCGGCAGGACGAAGACCAGAGCAGCTGCCGCTACGCTTACATGGCTCCGAAACGGGAGCATCGCGGCGGTCGCAACTCCCATGCTCACTACAAGGGCGAAGATGCCCGCCATGAAACGGCGCCAAACGGGAGCTTGCTTCACGCCCGAGAGAGTCTAGGGCCCGGTCGTGGCCGGGACCCACGCTCTCCACCGCGGGCAGGGCAGCAAGGATGTGCTGGGTATGTAACATTCGAGTTGCGTTTTGGTGATGATGCGCTTGTGCGCCAGCGGTCGGGAGGCCCACGTGATCTGTCTCGGCGGGGCCGGCTAGCGGTGTCGGGGTCTGAACTGGACGCCGAGACCGGCGCAGCGGTGCAGGCGCGAGGGCTCACGAAGCGCTTCGGCGAGTTCACCGCCGTCGACGGAGTCGATTTCGACATCCAAGCCGGGGAGGCGTTCGGGTTTCTCGGCCCGAACGGCGCGGGCAAGACCTCGACGATGCGAATGATCGCCTGCCTCTCGCCGATCTCCGGTGGGAGCTTGCAGGTGCTCGGCCTGGACCCGATGCGCGACGGACCGCGAATACGAAGCCGGATCGGCCTGGTTCCCCAGGAGGACACTCTCGATCTCGAGCTCACCGTGAGGGACAACCTCTATCTCTACGGGCGCTATTTCGGCCTCCCCAAGAAGCAGTTGCGTGAGCGTGTCGACCAGTTGCTCGAGTTCGCGCGTCTCACTGAACGAGCCGATGAGCGTGTGGATCCGCTGTCGGGCGGCATGCGGCGCCGGCTCACGATCGCCAGGGCCCTCGTATCCTCTCCGGACCTGGTGATCCTGGACGAGCCGACGACCGGTCTGGACCCCCAGGCACGCCACTTGCTGTGGGACCGCCTCTACCGCCTGAAGCGGGAAGGCGTGACGCTCGTCATCACGACTCACTACATGGACGAGGCTGAGCAACTCTGTGACCGGCTCGTGGTCATGGACGCCGGGCGAATCGCGGCTGCCGGCTCGCCTCGTGAGCTGATCGAGCAGTGGTCGACCCGCGAGGTAGTGGAACTGCGTTTCGAGCCCGAGGGTCACCAAGCCCACGGCGACAGGCTCGCCGACCTCGCCGAGCGTGTCGAGGTGCTGCCCGACCGGCTGCTGCTCTATACAGATGAGGGAGACGCGACGCTCGATGCGGTGAGATCTCGCGGGAAGTCGCCGATCGCGGCACTGGTCAGGCGTTCGACTCTCGAGGACGTCTTCTTGCACCTGACCGGCCGGAGCCTCGTCGAGTGAGCTTCACGACGTCGCTGCGCGGGGCTGGAGCGAACCCGTCACGCCGGGCACGCATGCCGCCGGCACTGCGGGCGTACCAGTACAACCTCCTCGCGTACAAGCGGACCTGGAGGGGATCGCTCACCACGACGTTCCTCTATCCGGTGCTCTACCTCGCCGCGATCGGCGTAGGCCTCGGCCACTTGATCGATCACGGCTCGAACCAGGCGGTGGGCGGCGTGCCCTACCTCTGGTTCCTCGCGCCCGGGCTGTTGGCGGGAACGGCCATGCAGATCGGGGCGAACGAGTCGACGTATCCGGTGATGGCGGGGATCAAGTGGCTGAAGACCTACTTCGCGATGCTCGCCACGCCGCTCGAAGTGACCGACGTCCTCTATGGCCACCTGCTGTGGATCTTGACTCGTGTCGCCCTGGCCTCGGGCGTCTTCCTCGCCGTGATGACGGCGTTCCACACGGTGCCTTCGCTGTGGGCGGTGGCGGCGTTCCCGGCCGCAGTCCTGACGGGCGCGGCCTTCGCCGCTCCGGTGATGGCCTTCAGCGCCACTCGGGAGACCGACCAGTCCTTCGTCGTGCTCTACCGCTTCGGCATCGTCCCGCTCTTCTTGTTCTCCGGGACGTTCTTCCCGATCGTGCAGCTGCCCGGATGGCTGCAGGTCGTCGCCCGCTGCACGCCGTTGTATCAAGGCGTGAGTCTCTGCCGCGGTCTCGTGCTCGGCCATCCCGGCGGTTGGGACGCCCTGGGGCACAGCGGCTACCTCCTGGTGATGCTTCTCGGCGGGATCCTCGCGGCGCGGGCCACCTATCGCGGGAGGCTGGTGCAATGAGGCGGCGCTCGTGAGCACCGCCGGCGCGCCGGCGATCCCGCTGCCGTTGCGGGTCATCCCGCCACTCCGCGTGGGCCGCGGCCGGGCACGCCTGCTGGTCGAGCGCAACGTCGTCGCATACCGGCGCGGATGGATATTCCTTGTGTCGGGCTTCTTCGAGCCGCTGTTCTACCTGATGTCGATCGGTCTCGGGTTGAACCATCTCGTAGGCCACCTCGCCATCGGCGCCCGGTCGATCCCCTACACCGACTACGTCGCGCCCGGTCTGCTCGCTTCTTCGGCAATGAACGGCGCCATCTTCGACGCCACTTTCGGGGTCTTCTTCAAGCTCAAGATCGCGAAGACCTACGACGCCGTGCTCGCGACTCCGCTCGGGGTTCGCGACGTCGCCATCGGGGAACTGTCCTGGTCGCTCATCCGCGGCACCGTCTACTCGATCGCTTTCCTCGCGGTGATGGCCGCGCTCGGGCTGATCGCCTCTTGGTGGGCCGTGCTCTGCCTGCCCGCCGCCATGCTGGTGAGCTTCGCGTTCGGAGGTATCGGGATGTTCGCTACCTGCTACATGCGCAGCTGGCAGGACTTCGACCTGATCTCGCTTGCGATCGTGCCGCTGTTCTTGTTCTCAGGCGTGTTCTACCCGCTCTCGTTGTACCCGGGCTGGCTTCGCACCGTGGTCATGGTCACGCCGCTCTACCAAGGCGTCGCCCTCCTACGCGGCCTCGACACGGGAGTGATCGGCCCGGTGCTCCTCGTGCACGCGTGCTACCTCGGCCTTCTTGGCGCGATCGGCCTGGTAGGCGCGTCCCGACGGCTCGGGCGGTTGCTGCTTCCGTAGAGGGTCGTCCCCGGGACCGGGTGTGGCCAGGCCGTCGCGCTGTGGCCAGAGCTGGCGCTGGCCGGCGCACAGACGAGGGCTCCTCTCTTCGCACCCGAAGGACTTCACCCCGGTCTGCACGACCGAGCCCGGGGAGGTCTGGCGCCTGAAGGGCGAGTTCGACAAGCGCGACGCGAAGGTCATCGGCTTGTCGGTCGATCCGCTCGGCTCGCACGAGCGCTGGGTGAGCGACATCGCGGATGCGACAGGGCACGCGCTGAACTTCCCGCTCATCGCGGACTCAGACCGAAAGGTGGCGGGCCTGTACGGGATGATCCACCCGAACGCGAGCGACACCTTGACGGTGCGCTCGGTATTCGTGATCGGCTCGGACAAGAAGGTGAAGCTGACGATCACCTACCCGGCAAGCACGGGCCGCAACTTCGAGGAGATCCTCCGGGTGCTCGACTCGTTCCGGCTCACGGCGGGCTATTCGGTCGCGACACCCGTCAATTGGCACGAGCGTGACGACGTCATCATCGTGACATCCGTAAGCGACGAGGATGCAAAGGAGAAGTTCCCCAAGGGATTCCGGGCGGTGAAGCCCTATTTGCGCTTCACGCCCCAGCCCAAGCTCTGAGCAGGAGACCGGGCCGCGCAGGGCCGTCCGCGTTCGCGCGACCGGCCCTGTCGCGCCCGGCGCGAAGGCACCGGCCCGGTACGCTCTGGGTGATGGCCGCGTTCACGGGCAGGTTGCTCCGCTGGCGGGATTGTTGCGTGGCCCTCTCGGTGCTCGAGCAGGATGCGCTCCTCTATCTCGTCGCGGCGATCTTCGCGTTGGGAACGATCGCCTTGGCCGTGAGCGACGACTACCGCCAGTGGGCAGAGATGTCGCTCGGCCCCTATCTCATCGCGGCGGTCATCTGCTGGGGGGTGAGCCGCCGCCGCGCCCGGCGCGCCAATGCGGAGACGGGCAGGGCGGGCGACCGGTTGCGCCGCTATCTGGTGCTCGGGCTTCTCGCGACAGTCGTGCTCGTGCCGCTCGGCGTCGAAGTGATCCTGCGCGCCGAGTCGAAACCGGGCGCACATGTCCAAAACGAGATACCAGTCATCGAGGCCTGCGCGGACCGCGTGGCGCACGACAAGAACTGCTACCTGTCCAACCCCAAGTCCATCGGCACCTCGGTGACGAGCCAGTCGGAGAATTCCTTCTTCCCCTACCTGCCGGGCATGATCCCCTTCGGCCTCGTCAACGCCACATCAGGGCCGCCCGAGTTCAAGGACGCCCGGCTGCCGCTCACCGGTTTCTCCCTGATCGTGATCGCCGGGGCGCTTCTCCTCGCGGAGACGACCTCGCGGCGGCGTTGGCGTATCTTCCAAGTAGTCGTCATCCTGCCGAGCGGAGCCCTGCCGATGGTGACCGGCGGCGACGACCTTCCCGTGATCGCGCTGATGCTGTTTGCACTGGCTCTGGCGACCCGCCGAAGACCCGTCTGGTCCGGGTTGGCGATGGGGCTTGCTGCCACTCTCAAGTTCACCGCGTGGCCATTGCTGATCCTGCTGGTTCTGGGCGAGTGGGACCAGCTAGGTCGCCGGGCGATCTTGCGTTACTCGCTTGCGGCCGCGGCGGTCGTGGTCCCGGTTCTCGGCGTCGGCATCGGCCTCGCCCCGCACGCATTCATCCTGAACGCGATCAGGTTCCCGCTCGGCCTCACGAAGGTGAGATCACCGGCGGCCAGCCCGCTCATCGGTCAAGAGCTGGTGACGCTCTTCCCGGCGGCCAAGCCGGAGTTGATCACGATCCTCGCTCTTGTGGGTCTCGCGGCGGTGGGCTACGGGTTCTCCAGGTGGTCGTTCTCGAGCCCGCAGAGCGCGGCAGGCTTCAGCGGTCTGGCCATGCTGCTTGCCACGCTTCTCGCCCCGGCGACGCGCTTCGGGTACCTCATCTACCCGCTCGACTTGCTGACCTGGGCCGTCCTGCTCGGCCCATTTGCCTTACCCGCCGCGAACCCAGCCCTGGCATTCGGTTAACGGTTAGGAACCGCTGTCGGGGACCTCGAACAGCCGAAGTCTGAGACCCATGACAGCTGAGGTCTGCCCGTCGCCGGCCAGCGAAGGCGAGATCGAGGGATTGACGGGCGTCACGACCACGCCGACCTCCCATTCGTAGCCGTCGGACCCGGTCCGCTGGGCAAGGAGCTCGGTTCCTGCGCTCGGCAGCGGGTAGGTCCCGAGAAGCTTCCAATGGGCTCGCTTCAGCTCTGCTCGGTAGAACTTGACGAGCTCGGTGGACTTGGTGCCGATCTCGAAGTAGATGCTCCGGTCGTACTGGTCCACGCCCGCGTCCTGCGCGGTCGTGCTCACTATCCGCGCGCCATCGGGCACTACCAGTGCTTCGAGGACGTCGCGCGGTGGTATGCCGCCACTCGAGATCCGCTGGAGTACCGGTGACGCGCCGATTGCCGAGAGGCTCACACCCGGCACGGGTGTCCCGAGGCCGGTGACGATCGACGGGGTCGCCTGCCCGCTACCCACGAGTGCGACCGCGAACCCACCCAAGGACAGGACGAGCGCGCATGCGAGGACCACGAGCGCGGGCCGGAGCGATGGCGGCTTTGCCAGGCGCGCCCGGTCCCATTCGAGCGTCTCGCCCGGTTCGAGCCCGAGCTCCGGCGTAGTCGTCACGGAGTGGCTTTCTCTGCTGGCGTCTTCTGAAGTATTGGGTTCGTCACGGGCGTCACCAGCAAGCCTAGTTGGGCCGCGGGTCGAGGCGACCGCCGACTTGACGCGAACTCGCTGGTCCGGTCGCCCTCAGCAGCTAGATTTGAGTTATGTCCGTGGTCGATCCCGTGCTGGCCGGGTCGACTGGCGAGCCGGCCGAGGTACCTCCCGAGAATCCCGCCCGCGCCGTCATCCCTCCGCCGACCGCGGAGGTCGAAGGCATCCTCTCGACGCTCAGCGCACGACGCGGCGACGAGGACCTCGACCTGGTGCGGCGGGCACACGCCTACGCGACGATGGCTCACAAGGATCAGTACAGGCTCTCCGGCGAGCCGTACATCACCCACCCGGTCGCGGTCGCCACTATCGTGGCCGAGCTTGGCCTGGACACGGTAAGTGCTGCAGCGGCGTTGCTGCACGACGCGGTGGAGGACACCGGGGTGACCCTTGCCCAGATCGAGGAGGAGTTCGGTCCGGCGGTCGCGACGATCGTGGACGGCGTCACGAAGTTGGACCGGCTCCGTTTCGACTCGAAAGAGGCACAGCAGGCCGCCACGATGCGCAAGATGCTCGTCGCGATGGCCACTGACTGGAGGGTCCTGGTCATCAAGTTGGCGGACCGGCTCCACAACATGCGGACCTTGTCAGTGATGCCCGAGTGGAAGCAGCGCCGGACTGCCGAGGAGACCCGGGACATCTACGCGCCCTTGGCGCATCGCCTGGGCATCCAGGAAGTGAAATGGCAGCTGGAGGATCTCGCGTTCGAGACCCTCCACCCCAAACGGTTCGCCGAGATCGCGCAGATGGTCGCGACCCGCGCTCCACGACGCGAGGTCGAGCTCGCCGAGGTCCTCGCGCTGGTGCGTTCCCGGCTTGCCGAGGCCGGGATCGAGGCGGAGGTCACCGGGCGCCCGAAGAACTTGTGGAGCATCTACGAGAAGATGGTCGTGCGGGGCAAGGAGTTCGACGAGATCCACGACCTGGTGGCGATCCGCGTGGTCGTGACCGCCGAGAAGGACTGCTGGGCCGCGTTGGGAGCGGTGCATGCTTTGTGGCCTCCGGTGCAGGGCCGGTTCAAGGATTACATCAACTCGCCGAAGTTCAACCTCTATCAGTCCCTGCACACCACCGTCGTCGGCCCGCGCGTCAAGCCTCTCGAGATCCAGATCCGGACCCAGGAGATGCACCGCCGTGCCGAGTACGGGATCGCCGCGCACTGGGGCTACAAAGAGGCAAGCGGCGCCGCCAAGTCCGGAGCCGCCGGCAGGCCCGGAGCTGCCGGCAGGCCCGGAGCCGCTGGCAGGCCCGCAGCTGCCGGCAGGCCGGGAGCCCAGCGTGGCGCGCGCTCGACCGACGAGATCGCGTGGCTGCAGCGGATCGTCGACTGGGAGCGGGAGACCCCAGATCCCGTGGAGTTCCTGGAGACGCTCAAGATCGACCTCGAGCAGGACGAGGTGTACGTGTTCACGCCGAAGGGCCTGAT
>PLIM01000059.1 GCA_003139355.1 Acidimicrobiaceae bacterium
ACGTCTCCGTTCGGCTCGGGCACCTTCCCGTTCGGCTCGGGCTCGCCGGGCTCCAGTTCGACCGCATCCGGCGGCCCCTCGAACGCATTGGCGATCGCCGCGCGGGTCGACCCTGGCCTTGTGGATGTGAACACCACCCTCAGCTACCTGAGTGAGCAAGCGGCGGGAACGGGGATTGTCCTCACGCGCGGCGGTGAGGTGCTCACCAATAATCACGTCATCGATGGCGCAACGAGCATCAGCGTGACCGACCTGGGCAACGGTCGCGTCTACGCGGCCACGGTCGTCGGTTATGACCGCTCGAGTGACATTGCCGTGCTGCAGCTGCACGGTGCATCCGGCCTGAAGGTGGCGTCGCTCGGTGACTCCTCCACGGTTCGCGTAGGCGAGGCGGTCGTGGGCATCGGAAATGCCGGCGGTGCCGGCGGAACGCCCAGTGTCGCGGGCGGCTCGGTGACGGCTCTCCACCAGTCGATCACCGCCACCGAGCAGGACGGTGGAAATCCCGAGAACCTTAAGGGCCTCATCGAGGTCAATGCGGGCATCCAGGCCGGTGACTCGGGTGGACCGCTCGTCGACACCGGGGGAAAGGTTGTCGGGATGGACTCGGCGGCCTCGGCCGGGTTCTCGTTCCAGACGACAGGTACCGACGGCTACGCCATCCCGATCAACTCCGCGGTGGCAATCGCCAAGAAGATCGAGTCGGGTAACGCCTCGGCCACGGTGCACGTCGGGACGACGGCCTTCCTCGGCGTCCAGGTGTATTCCACCCAGAGTGGGTCTTCTCCGTCCGGAGCGGTCATACACGTGGTCGTGCCTGGTTCGCCGGCCGCATCGGCGGGACTGGCCGCAGGCGACGTCATAACCTCGCTCGCCGGCAAGAAGGTCGGTTCCGCGCCGGCGCTCATGTCGTTGATGCAGTCGTATCACCCCGGCGAGCGCGTGCACGTGAGCTGGACGGGTTCCACAGGCGGCCGGCACGGCACGACCTTGCAGCTCGCCAGTGGTCCGCCTGCCTGAACAGGACAGGCTCGGCTCTTCTTTCGAGCTGCTGTCGGATCACGGACCAGGCGGAGCGGCCGAACCTGAAGCCGGGAGCCCTGGGCGGGGCTCGAGCCGGCGCCGCCGCCTGGGCGTGAACACCAAGAGAACCAGCACGAGCACGCATAGCGCGCTGGCAAGGACCCCGAGCTTCGCGAGCTTGGAGGTGTAAACCCAGGTCACGGTGAACCTGCCCCGTGGGATCGAGATCGCCTGGATCGCCCCGAGAGGCCTCACCCGCAGGGTCACCGACGGGCCGCCGCGGATCGGAGCGAGCCTCGCGACCCAGCCCTTCTCGTAGGCGACGCTGCGGACGAGCACGGCCGGGCGCGGAGTCGAGACGACCGTCACCGAGTTCTGCCATGGTTCGACGGCTGGCGTCGTTGCGTGCGCGAGAGCCAGCAGCGGCGCAAACGGTGACGCGGACCCGGCCGGCTCGAGCCAGGCGGCTCCCCGCGCGAGGGTGTCGGTGAACACGGGCAGCCCGTTGATCTCGGTCTGGTACTGCCACCGGGGCGGTTCGAGCACGCCTTGGAGGATCTGGTTGAGCACGAGACGATGCGTGAGCGGACCGGAGTTCACCGACGTGGGACGCACCGTGGTCACTTCGACGGCACCGATCACGGCCGAGGTGCCGCGCGGCGCCCCGACCTGGATCCCGTATGCGACGCGCCCTCCCGAGGCGACTCGGACTGCGGAGTCCACGACGCGCACCTGGCGGTCGCCGACTATCTGGTCGCGGACATTGAGGATGCCGACCGAGACGCTGCGGGGGACCTTGTTGTCGTAGGGCAGGAGCACGACGGTGACCGAGTCGAGTGCGATGGGGCCGGGAAGCATCCACGTCGAAGAGCGCCCGGGGGAGAGAAGGAACGGCGGAAGGTGCGGTAGCGGCTTCAGGGGCGCGATCGCGTTGAGCCTTTCCGCCACCGACTCGGTACCGGGGGGCACCGGGATCCCTTTCGCAACGGGGATCGGTCGGTTGCCCGGGATCTCGGCGACGAGGTACTCGGGCAGCGTCACGAGCTCGGTCAGGTTCAAGATGTCAAGGGTCGAGTGCGTAAGGCCGGCTGGCTGGAGGTTCTCGGCCTCGTGGGCCCCGGTGGCGCGTTCGTAGCTGGCGGAGACTGCAGACGAGTAACCCTGGACGCTCTGGAGCTGGTGCAGGATTCCCAGGCTGTAAGGGCCGAGCGCGAGGATCGTCCCGCCGAGCCCTTTCGGCGAGCTCTGGGCAGGGTTGTAGATCGCGTAGCGGCCTTGGGGCCCGAGCAGCTTCGCGAGGCTGACCGCGGCGGGGCTCTTCTTTGCGATGGTGGTCTTGGCGGGGAATGTGTAATACCCGTTGAGGACCCACATCAGCACATCGGCGGCAACGACGACGGTCACCAGCCGCCGGCAAGCGCCGGAGCTGAGAAGTGGTGCAAACCAGAGCAGGAGAGCGGCGCCGGCCGAGATGACGAGCACGGCTGCGAAGTACGGGCTCAGGTCCACGGCCAGCCGCGGGTGGTGGCCGGAGACGTTGAAGCCGCGCTGAATCCATCGACCCAGTACGTACGCGGCGAGTATGAGGAGTGCCACGATGCCGATCGGCACCAGGCCGGCCACGCGTTCGTTCTGCGTGAGTCCTGTTTCGGTGCCGGGTGGCGGATCCGGTACCGAGCCGCGTGCGGCAACACGAGCTGTAAGCACGTCGACGAACACGGCAAGCAGCACTGCGAGGCCGAGGTCCACTATCACGGCATTGCGGCTCTGGAGCCGCTGGCCCCCGTAGAGCGGCACAGATGCCAGCAAATGGCCGAGGGGTGTGTTGCCGCCCGAGAGCACGACGCCCTCGATGATCAACACGTACCAGACCCCGAGAGGCCGCCCGCCCGCCCTGCGGCCGAGGGCGCGCTTGGCGAGAGCGAAGGCCGCGACGAGCGGCACGATGCCGACCCCGAAACTCAGTTCAGGCAGGTTGTAGGAGCCGAGGAAGCTCGGCAGGCCGAAGTTCCCGTTGCCGCCGACCAGGAATGGCACGAAGAACAGTTCCAGGTCGTGCCACGTCAACGATCCCGCCGCGAAGCGACTGAAGGTGACGGCCGCTCGCTCGGATTCGTGCACGAAGCTGAGTCCTGGAAGCCACTGGGCGGTGGAAAGGCCCATTGCGAGGAAAGCCGCCACCACCATGGCGACGCCGGCGACTGTGACACGCCGGCCCGCACGCCATGCTCGCCAGCAGACAGCAAGGAAGTACGTGACCACGATGATCGCGACACTGGAGGCGGCGCGAGGGTCACCGGCAAGCACCACCAGGCCGCCGCAGCCGCCCAACAGCGCAATCCATCGCCGAGCTGCGCGTGGCTCGGGCGATGCCTCGAGCTCGTGGACGGCAAGCAGCATCCAGGGAGTGAAGCTCATGCCCTGCACCAGGCCGATGTGCACGGCCTGGCCGCTCATGAACCCGGTGTAAGTGAACGTCAACGCGCCCAGCAGCGACGCGAGCGGAGAGCAACCGAGCCGGCGCAGGAATATGTGCAGCCCGACACCGCAGATCACCGACACCGAGGCGACATTGACCGTCCACGCCCACCCGTCCGGCAGGATGGCGAAGAGCCAGGTACCGGGGTACAGGGCTCCCGCGTTCCATCCGGCGAGCAGCTGCGTCCCGCTCCAGATGTACGGGTCCCACAACGGCAGATGACCGTGCCGCAGCAGCTCACCGGACAGCACCCGTAGCGGGTAGTTCTGCGTCATGTTGTCTGCGGTGCCGCTCCCGGGAAACAGGGGTCTGCCCAACAGCGCGGGTGGGACACCGAACAGGACAGGCACCGCGACGAGAAGCGCGATCGCCCACCTGTCGGCCCGCGCGACAGCTGACCATCGCCGGCGGGGATTCGCCCCGGGAGCTTCGGTTCCGACCCGGTCGCGCGCTCGGGGAGTAACGGTAGAGAGGGTGTGCTCCATGGGCTCCGCTGAACCATAGACGCGGCCACCGGTGCCGAGTCGAATTGGTCCAAGGCGCCAACGGCCACCTCGCAGGCGAGGGCGCGAGCCGTCTCCGGCACACTCGTCCGAGCCGGTTATCCTCTTCCTCCAGCGCATCGGTGAAGCTTGCAGGTGCGCGGGTGGCGGCGAAGCCGAAGGCTCGGCTCAGAGGGAACGACGTGCCAATGCGGCCTTCGGGCGATGTGCAGGCGGTGCGGAGGCCGATCGCTTTGCTCGCGGTCGCGATCGGCGCTTACGCGGTTCTTGCCGTCATCGCGTACTGGCCGGTCATGCCTTTGGACGCGAGCAGGCTGCCAATCCCCCTCGGAGCGGGCGCGGGAGACCCGGCGCAGATGTCGTGGTTTCTTGCGTGGACGCCGTTCGCGCTCGGGCACGGCCACAACCCCTTCTTCACCAACTACATCGATTTTCCTCTTGGCGCGAACCTCGCCTCGAACACGTCGGTTCCGCTGCTCGGCCTGCTGTGCGCGCCGGTCACTTTCGCGCTCGGGCCGATCGCATCGTTCAACCTGCTGATGCGCATCGCGCTCGCCGGCTCGGCCACCTCGATGTTCCTCGTCTCGCGACGGTGGGTGAACTGGTGGCCGGCAGCGTTCGCGGCGGGGCTGCTGTACGGGTTCGGCTCGTACATGACCTTCGAGAGCTCGGTCCACCTCGACCTCGCGTTCATGGCGATTCCTCCGGTGTTGCTCTGGTGTCTCGACGAGCTGTTCGTGACCCGCGCAAGGTCGCCGGTCAAGGTGGGGATCCTGCTCGGCCTGTTGTGCGCCGCGCAGCTCCTCATCGACCCCGAGATGCTGATGTTCTGCGGCATCATGGCGGTGGTCGGCCTGATCTTCCTGGCGCTCACGCACAGCCATGAGGTCGTCGCCTGCATCCGCGCGACCGCCACCGGCCTGCTCTGTGCGTGCGCCTGTTTCGGGGCGGTCGCCGGCTATCCGATCTGGTACTTCCTCGCGGGCCCCAGGCGGATCCCTCACGGCATTCAGCCGGCCGGGACGATCGCAGGCTTCCACGTCGACCTTCTGCGACCCGTCCTGACGTCGATCCCTCATCTGACCGACGCCTCCGGCTACCTCGGAGCTCCGTTGCTCGTCGGCCTGGTCGCACTGGCCGTGTTGTGGCGAAGGCTCGGCGTGATCAGGTTCGCGGTCGTGTGCGCGTGCACCGCGTTCGTGCTCTCGCTCGGTCCGCGTCTCACCGTCGACGGGCACAGTCTTGCGATCTGGCTCCCTGAGGCGCTCTTCGAGCACGTCCCGGTCCTTGTCGACCTCGAGCCGGTCAGGGTCACCGGGATCGAGATGCTCTTTCTGGCGGTCATCCTGGCGGTGGGCCTCGACCGCACGAGGACCTCCATGCTCGAGCGCGCTCGGGCGGCCCGGACGGCTTCGAGCCGTCCCGGTGAGCCTCGGGCGCGGGGCATGGGATCCCGGATCCGGTCAGACCCGAGCTTGCAGAGCCTTGGCGTGCTCGCCTTGTTGATCGTGGCCTTCGTCCCGGTCCTGGATCAGCTCCCCGTCGTCAGCGAGCACTCCGTGACGGCGCCGGGCCTCACCGCATCGCTCGCGCGCTCGGTTCCAGATGGCGGCGTGGTGCTGGCTTTTCCCTACCCGCGAGCGCACGAGGACGAGCCCATGCTCTGGCAAGCCGTCGACGAGATGAGCTTCCGGCTCGTCGGCGGCTATGCACTTGTCCCCGGTACGACCGGTCACGGCAGGTACTACGTCGCACAAGGCCCCGACCTCGCCAAGCTGTCCTCTCTCCTCACTGCAGCCGGGGGCGCTGCCGGGGTGTCGTTGGTGAGCGCCTGTCACTCTCTCGGGACTGTTGTTCGCGCGTACGGGGCCGACGCGCTCGTTGTTCGCACGAGGACAGGAGCGATTCGCACCCGCGGGATCGGCTTGCTCAGCAAGCTCCTGGGACCGCCGACGGTGAGCTTCAAGGCCGGCGTGGCGTGGTACGACCTTCCCGGCCGCAAGCCCACGCCGAGCTGTCGGGCCGTCTCCTAGGTGCGCGGGTCCGA
>PLIM01000037.1 GCA_003139355.1 Acidimicrobiaceae bacterium
GTGGATCAGGGCTTAGCTTTAGGCCCGGTTGGGTAGGTGCGGCTGCCGCTCCTCTGTTACGCCTCGAACACGTACGCCCGGCCCCCGCCGGCGTGGCCGAGTGCACCCACGATGGCAGTCGTTCCCGAAATAGCCACCGAGAAGCCGAACTCATCGCCAACGACGGTGTCGGAACCCTTCAACTCAGCGGCTTGCTTCCAGCCAGTGGCGGTCCTAATGAACACGTACGCCTTGTCGGATTCACCCACAACGGCAGTCGTGCCCGAAATAGCTACCGAGCCGCCGAAGTCGTCGAAGGCCACGGTGTCTGAGCCCTTCAGCTCGGCGACTTGCTTCCAGCCGGACGCCGTCTTCGTGAACACGTATGCAGTGCCGGCACCGTTGGCGTGGTTGTCTGCACCCACGATCGCAGTCATGCCAGAGATGGCCACCGAGGTGCCGAAGTCGTCGAAGGCCACGGTGTCTGAGCCCTTCAGCTCGGCCGTTTGTTTCCAGACGGCCGCCCTCTTGGTGAACACGTATGCCCGACCCCCGCCGACTTGGGTATTTGCACCCACGACAGCCATGGTGCCCGAGACGGCCACCGACCAGCCGAAGCTGTCGTAGGCCACGGTGTCTGAGCCCTTCAGCTCGGCCGTTTGTTTCCAGACGCCCGCCGTCTTGGTGAACACGTACGCCCTGCCGGCACCGTTGGCGTGGTTCAGCGCACCCACGATGGCAGTCGTTCCCGAAATGGCCACCGACCAGCCGAACTGGTCCTTGCCGACTGTATCGGATCCCTTCAGCTCGGCCGTCTGTTCCCAGCCGGACGCTGTCTTGGCGAAGACGTACGCTCGGCCCGCATCACGATAAGCGGCCTCGTCGGCTCCGACGATGGCGGTCGTGCCCGATATGGCCACGGAGTCGCCGAAGTCGTCGTCGGGAACGCTGTCGGAGCCCTCCAACTCGGCGACCTGGTCCCAGCCGGATGCAGTCTTGGTGAACACGTACGCCCTGTCGTATGCTCCCACGACGACGGTCGTGCCCGAGATGGCCACCGAGTAGCCGAGGACGCCCACGGTGTCGGAGCCCTTCAGTTCGGCCTTCTCTTTCCAGACGCCCGCCGTCTTCGTGAACACGTCCACTCGGCCCGCATTCCTGGCGTGGCCGCAGGCACCGACAACGACGGTCGTGCCCGAAATCACAACCGGGAAGCCGAACTCGTCGCCGGCTACAGTGTCGAAGCCCTTCAGCTCTGCCGTTTGTATCCAGCCGGAAGCCGTCTTGGTGAACACGTACGTTCGGCCGGCAGAGTTGTCGCGGCTAAATGCACCGACGACGACAGTCGAGCCCGAGATGGCCACCGAGCCGCCGAAGTCGTCGCCAGCGACGGTGTCGGCGCCCTTCAACTCGGCCGTTTGTTTCCAGACGGTCGCCCTCTTGGTGAACACATACGCCCTGCCGGCGACGAAGGCGTGGCCGTCGGCTCCGACGAGGACGGTCGTGCCCGAAATGGCCACCGATATGCCGAACCAGTCGCCAGCGACGGTGTCGGAGCCCTTCAACTCGGCCGTTTGTTTCCAGACGGCCACCCTCTTGGTGAACACGTACGCCCGGCCCCCGCCGGCGTGGCCGAGTGCACCCACGATGGCAGTCGTTCCCGAAATAGCCACCGAGAAGCCGAACTCATCGCCAACGACGGTGTCGGAACTCTTCAACTCAGCGGCTTGTTTCCAGCCGATTGAGGTCTTGGTGAACACGTAAGCCCGGCCCCCGCCGGTACCGAAGGCGTGGCCGGGCGCACCCACGACGATGTCCGTACCCGAGATGGCCACCGAGTCGCCGAACCCATCATGGGCGGTGGTGTCGGAGCCCTTCAGCTCGGCCGTCTGTTCCCAGACGCCCGCCGTCTTGGTGAACACGTACGCCCGGCCGGCATTCTCGGCGTGGCCGGGAGCACCCACGACGACGGTCGTGCCCGAGATCGCCACCGAGAAGCCGAACGAATCGTCGGCAACGGTGTTGGAACCCTTCAGCTCGGCGAGTTGTGTTCCGATCGACGGCGCGGCTCGCGAACTCGCGCCGACCGCCGAAGCAAAGCTAACCAGGAGTGGCAGAGAAGTTGCTGCTACCACGAGCAGGCCGCCTATGAGTGACCTACGCATGTGACACCTCCAATCACGACCAACGCCATTGTCTGCGACACGTGTCTCGTCGTCGGCCAACGCGGCCCGCAGCAAGCGCGCGAACAACAAGCCTCGCGCCCGCATGGAGAGGGAGCAACGCGTGCGGCCTACCTCTCAGGTGGATTGGCGTTGTGCCACCCGGATGCAGGATGAGGCCCCTCATTGAGTGTCCCCAGTGGTACGAGTTCGCCACAGAGACTGGCACCAGCAGGTCTTGGCGCCCAATGCGAACTGCGGATCTATTGTCCCGCTTGCACTGGCATCTGGCCGGAGTCAGCAACTGGACGCCGGTCTCGACCTGGAAGGCATCGACGGAGCTGGCGCGTGCGGATGCCCACTCTGCAGTCCGAGGTGGCGATAGAAGGACCACGAATTTCCCACGATGAGAGGATCGATGATCCCGACACGGGAGTGCCGTTGTCTGTGCATGGCTCGCGATCATGTGCCGGACGGACCGCCCGCCGGCTGAGCCTGATCCTGCGGCGGTGGAAACGGTGCGACGCTGAAGGTGTTGGACCACACAAGCACGTGGTAGCCACCGACGACGTAAGTGTGCGCCGGAGGGCCCCAGGTCCTGACCGCCGAGGCACTGTCGACGCCTTGGTAAACAGGCGTCTCGTAAACGAGAAACTGGAACTGCTGACCCGCGTACCAGCTGGCAGAGGACAGCTTCATGTACCAGCCAAGCTCGCCATCCGGGTTCGCCCACACCGGTCGCACCGTGATCGCACCCCTGCTCTCGACGGTGGTGATGCTCGATGCCCAGTATCCGCCGACGCCGTTTCGAAGATGATGCGCCTCGAGCCAGGAGGCGAGCGTCGACGCACTCTGGGCCGCGACGGGCTGGGCAAGGGTGTAGCCAAGACTCGCGACAAAGCACAACGAGACCGCGACGCCGACGACGCAGATCCCTCGGGTCATGCGACCCGGTCGCAGCCGCTGCCACGCCTGGGCGACGATCCGGCCGCTGAGCACGCTGGCGAACACGATCGTTGCGACGAGATAGCGGGCTCCAGGCACCCCGCTGACGGCCAGGACGACGAAGGTCGCGACAGAACCGACCATCGCGATGACCAGCGCGTCGTCGAGCCACCGACGCTCGGCTCCCATCTGGGGCCCGAACTCCTCTCGGCGGCCGCGGACGACGCCCCTCACCAGGTTCGCCACTGCCACCAACGCGCAGGCGACAATCAGAAGAGCGCCTAGGACGTGAACGTCCTGCAGGACGGTCGGGACCCGCCCGGCGTCGAAGCCGTAGGTGAAACCGACGAGACCTGCCCCGTAGCTCAACACGTGTCTCAGGTTCACGAGCATCTGGGCAGAAGTCGCGAAGGACACCCCGTCAACAGACTTAAACGCGCCCATCGCTCGGGCGAGCCAACTGACAATCTCGCTTGCGATGATTGCTGCGGCGGACGCAGTCACCGCCGCGATGCCCGACCGCCACTCTCGCTTTCGCAACATGGAAACGACGCCNNGCGCCGAGCACCGGCGCGATGCCGTAAGCGACCATCAAGAGGTCGCCGAGCATTCCGAAGGCGAGCGCGGCGAGCGCCGCCGCCCATCTCCAGTCGAAGCGGTCCTGCCTCAGTCCGACGAATGCAAGAAGAGCCAAGGCGGCCGTACTGACGTGGTCCGGGCCACCGAGCAGGAAGGAGCCATCGCATTGGTGGGAAACGCGAGCAACACGACGGCAGTGGCCGCTCCGGCAATCGCTGCACCTCCCCGGTGCCCCCGGCTGGCGACAAGCGCACCGACCACGACGGCGATCGCGACTGCTAGAGCTGGTTCCAAGTTGAGGAGGCCAGTCCGAAGCCCACCGACACGCACTGCCAGGGCGTAGAAGAAGGCGTCGATCGTCCAGAATGAGTCGTGGGTCAGGATCCAACCGTGTAGCAACACGTTGCCGCTGCCCACGGCTTGACCCTCGAGGATCGCGGTCGCCCTGTCGGAACCACCTGCATAGACGCGGGCCGAGATGGCGTCGAGTACCAGGACCAGCCCTGTCGAGGCGAACAATGCTCTGACAACAGTGCGAACTCGCCGAGCGGTCGCCCGCTCCGCACCGGAACGGGTTGACAGGACGGTCAACCGATGACCTCTCGCAGGGCAGCCGTGAGGAAAGCGGCGGACAACGCGGACAACGCGGTTGCGGCTTCACTGCTGACGCGTCTCACAGCGGCACGCAGCAACCGGTCCGCGTGCCCTAGTGTCTCCCAGCCTCCCGGGCCGTGATGACGTTGCCGACGCCAGCGACCCTCATCGTGCTGCCGCCCCCAGGCGTAGCTGGCGCGGGTAGATCCGCAGGTGCGCCACCAGCCGGCCGTTCGTCTCCTCCAGCGACGACAGCTCCGGTCCGTAGGCCGGGTCGTGTTCATACCAAGGCTCAAGGACCGCCCGCGGCTGGTCATGGTGCGTCAGCAGGTCCAGCACCCGGTCGATATCGTCTGCCCTCGCCGCGCGGATGACGAGCCCACCAGGGTCGCTCGCTGCTGAGCTCTCCCCGGCGGAGGTGCTCATAGTGTCTCCGCCGGCACCGGCTGTGCCCGAAGCGCATGAGCGTAGAGGGCCGCTACGGCGTTGACCGCGCTCTCGGGATCGGCTTGCCCCAGCCGATCGGCGGCGGCGGCGGCAAGCCTGGCCCCGAACGCCCGGTCAGCCAAGATGCGTCGGCAGCCATCCGCCAGTGCCCTGTCGTCGCCGGGCGGCACCAACAAGGCCTCGATCCC
>PLIM01000055.1 GCA_003139355.1 Acidimicrobiaceae bacterium
CCTAGCGAGGTAGTCGGCGACAGTCTCCCCCTCGACGGCCTCGCGCTCTTGTGCCAGGTAGCCCACGGTCGCGGTCGGGGGCAGGAGCGTCACGCGACCTTCGTCGGGTCGGTCGAGGCCTGCGAGGATCCGCAGCAACGTGGTCTTGCCGACGCCGTTCGGTCCGAGGACGCCCAGTCTCGTCTCGGCGCCGACCGACAGGCCGACAGTCTCAAGTACCGTTTGCGCACCATGGTGCTTGGTCACCCCTCGGGCGACCAGCGTCGCCACGCCACCTGTCGGTGCTTGTGCGGCGGAGCTTGCGCGGGAGTTGCGGGTGTTGCGGGCATTCGGCATGTTGATCCCCAGGGCGAGTCGGATGGTGGGCGAACGTCGGAGCGGGGATCAGATGCGCACGGAACAAGGTTACCGCCGACGTCCGGGCGCGCACACCGGGCCCGGTTCAACTCAGGGGCGTGCAATCCTGGCTGTTATGGCAGGCGAATGTCAGACACTGCCTCAGGCGAACACACGGCGCAGGAAACCACCACGAAGTGAGGCTCCCTTCGGCGACGCATCGACGGAGGGAGCCTTGCTCACGGGCAGGGTCTCGTCACTTGGCGACGGTGAGGTTCTTCCGCGTCGAGGCCGAGCGCCCGAAGTTCACACTGCCGCCGTAGGTGGCGACGAGGCTGTAGGTGCCCGCTGGGAGCTTCGTGCTCGACAGCGTGCACGATCCCTTGGCCGACGACAGCGTGATCACACAGAGCCTGGTCGTGGAGCTCTTGATCGTGACGCTCCCGGTCGGCCCCGGACCGGGATACTGCGGAGAGACGGTGACCGACAGCTGCTCGGCCTGCTCGTGCCCGTAGCTCAGCTTGGCCAGCGACAGCTCGAGGGCGGTGCTGGAGGATGCCTTGGCAACCGTGAGGGTCGAGCTGGCCGAGGCGGAGGCCTTGAACCTCGCACTGCCGCTGTAGGTGGCCACGAGGCTGTAGGTACCCGCTGGGAGCTTCGTGCTCGACAGGGTGCACGAGCCAACGGCTGACGCAAGTGTGATCGTGCACAGCGTCTTGGTGGACCTGCTGATCGTGACGCTGCCGTACGGTGTCGGGCCGGTGTGCTCGGGTGAGACGGTGACCGACAGGTGCTCGACCTGCTCATGTCCGTAGGTGACCTTCGTCGTGGACAGCATGAGGGCGGTCGTGGAACCTGCCCGCTCGTTGGGGGTAGCCGAAGCCTCGTTGGAAGCCACCGATGACCCATCGGAGTTCACCGCATGCACGGTGAAGTAGTAGCGGGTGCCGTTGGTGAGGCCGGTCACGATGGCGCCGGTGCCCATGACGCGGATCGTGCCGTTGACCGGGCTGGCCGACTCGCCGCCTGGGGTGGTCCCTTCGTAGACGTTGTAGCCGATGATGGCCGAGCCCCCGTCGGAGCCAGGCGCGGTCCAGGCGAGGGTGACCGAGCTGTTGCCCGGCCTGGCGGTCAGGCCCGCCGGGGCGCCAGGTGCGGTCGTGGCAGGGGTCGCCGAGGCCTCGCCGGAGGCAGCCGAGGACCCCGCGGCGTTCACGGCCGTCACGGTGAAGTAGTAGACGGTCCCGTTCCTGAGGCCGGTCACGATGTAGGAGGTCGTGGTGACGAGGGCGGTGCCGTTGACCGGGGTGGTCGACTCGCCGCCCGGGCTGGTCCCCTCATAGACGTTGTAACCGAGGATGGCCGAGCCCCCGTCGGAGCCGGGCGCGGTCCAGGTGAGGGCGACCGAGGTGTTGCCCGGGGTGGCGGTCAAGCCTGTCGGGGAACCAGGCGAGATGGCAGGGGTCGCCGAGGCCTCGTTGGAGGCGGCCGAGGAGCCGTAGGCGCTCACGGCCTTCACGGTGAAGTAGTAGAGGGTCCCGGTGGCGAGGTCGGTCACGATGCAGGAGGTGAGGGTTACGAGGGCGGTGCCGTTGACCGGGGTGGTCGACTCGCCGCCCGGGCTGGTCCCCTCATAGACGTTGTAACCGAGGATGGCCGAGCCCCCGTCGGAGCCGGGCGCGGTCCAGGTGAGGGCGACCGAGGTGTTGCCCGGGGTGGCGGTCAGGTCTCTCGGGGGATCAGGCGCGGTGGCGACGGGGGTCGCCGAGGCCTCGTTGGAGGCGGCCGAGGGCCCGTAGGCGTTCACCGCCTTCACGGTGAAGTAATAGACGGTCCCGGTGGTGAGGCCGGTCACGATGTAGGACGTGGTGGTGACGGGGACGGTTCCGTTGACCGGGGCGGCCGACTCGCCGCCCGGGCTGGTCCCCTCGTAGACGTTGTAGCCGAGGATGCCCGAGCCCCCGTCGGAGCCGGGCGCGGTCCAACTGAGAGCGATCGAGGTGTTGCCCGGGGTTGGTGTGAGTCCCGTCGGGGCGCCAGGAGAGGTGGCAGGGGTCGCCGAGGCCTCGTTGGAGGCGGCCGAGGTCCCCACGGCGCTCAGCGCCTTCACGGTGAAGTAGTAGAGGGTCCCGTTGGTGAGGCCGGTCACGGTGGCGCTGGTGCGACTGACGGGGACGGTTCCGTTGACCGGGGCGGCCGACTCGCCGCCCGGGCTGGTCCCCTCGTAGACGTTGTAGCCGAGGATGCCCGAGCCCCCCTCGGAGCCGCGCGCGGTCCAACTGAGAGCGATCGAGGTGTTGCCCGGGGTGGGTGTGAGGCCCGTCGGGGCACCAGGCGAAGTGGCACCGGAAGCCGCATGGGCGGCCGGAGTCATGAAAGCGAGCGAGGCGAGAAGAGCTGCGACCACCCCAACCGCGGTCTTGCGATTCGCGTTTCTTTGCACGATGATCCCCTTTACCTCTTGCACGATGATCCCCCCGGATCCAAAGCACTGCAACCTAACACGTTGGTTTCTTGGTGGGCTCGTCCAGCCCCACGTTTTCTGCTAGGTGCACGACTCCCCAGAGCCGACCGACCGCGCCGCTCGTCTGTGCGAGCCTAACCGGGCTCAGCCGGGCATCCGCCGCCAGACCGAGCGCGGGACGAGCCTGAAGATCCCGAACACGTAGCGCAGCACAGAAGGCACCCAGACCACCTCCGCGCCGGTCTCCAGGCCGCGCACAACTGCGTCGGCGACGTCGGACGCGTCGATAGCGAGTGGCGCAGCCTTGCGACCCGTGGTCATCTTCGTTCTCACGAAACCAGGCCGTACCACCATCACACTCACTCCACTGCCGGCGAGTGCGTCACCGAGGCCGAGCGCAAAGCCGTCAAGGCCCGCCTTGGTGGCTCCGTAGACGAAATTGGCGGCGCGCACGCGATAGCCGGCAACCGACGAGAGCACCACGATCCGACCGTGTCCCTGGGCTTTGAGCACGCGGGCGAATGCCGTCATCGCGGCTGTCGGGCCTGTGAAGTTCGTCGTCGCCATCAAGGCGACCGTTGAAGCGTCGAGGTCCGCGAACTCTGTGGTGCCGAGCACGCCAGCGGCGATCAGCACCAGGTCGATGGTGCCGAGCCGTTGGGCGGCCAGGTTCGCGAAACCCTCGAGGGCGCCGACCTCGGTCACGTCGAGCCGTTCGGTCTCGACTTTGGCGACCGACAGAGCGCGGAGCTCCTCGGCTGCGGTCCGGAGGCTGTCGCTGTTCCTCCCTGCGAGGAGGGCAGAGCTCAGCCCGCGGCCTGCGAGCGAGCGCAGGATCGCCCGGGACAGATCGGAGCCGCCGCCCAAGGTGACCACCGTCTGTGGCATACCGGTGACGTCGTTCATGGCCTGCCGCCTCCAAGACCTCGGGACACTCGTGGTCCGGGCTCGTTGTTCAGTTGAACTGGAACGACCGCTTGGAAAGGTTGAACCAGAAGCCCTCGATGGCCGTGTCGATCGTTCCCGGCGCATCGATCACAGCTCCCAGGGCGACGAAGAGCGGTACCAGGTGATCGACTGTCGGGTGCGCGAAGGCGAGGGCCGGCGCCCGGCTTCGGTAATCCATCAGAGCGTCGAAGTCCCGCAGAGCGATGCATTCGGCCGCCCAGGCGTCGAACTCTGCCGACCAGGCCGGCGGGTCGTCGTCAGATCGGGTCGGGTCGATGAACGCGAGCCCATGGGTGAGAAAACCGCTGCCGATGATGAGGACGTCCTCGTCGCGAAGCGGAGCGAGCTGCCTTCCGGTCTCGAGCAGAGCTTCGGCTCCGAGACTCGGCATCGAGATCTGAAGGACTGGCACGTCCGCCTCGGGCCACATGCACTTCAGCGGGATGAACGCGCCGTGGTCGAGGCCTCGCCCTGGCGACTCGGAAATCGGCTGGTGTGCTGCGAGCAGCTCTCGCACTCGCTCGGCCAGCGCCGGTGCTCCGGGCGAGGGATAGCCGAGCTGGTAGAAGCGCTCGGGGAAGCCCCAGAAGTCGTACAGGAGCGGCACGGTGGTCGTCGCCGCGATGCTGAGTGGGGCTTGCTCCCAATGTGCCGAGACCATGAGGACTGCCGCCGGGCGTCTCAAGCGCCCAGCCCAGGATGCGAGTTGCCCGGGCCAGACGGGATCCTCCACCAGTGGCGGCGCTCCGTGACCCAGATACAGCGCCGGCATCCGGGTCGTCTCCCGTGTCGGGGCCGAGTCGCTCATGATGTTTGCCATTCTGCCGGACCGGGAGCTCCGACCCGGTCGTCGTGGGCCTGTTGGGTTGCGGCGGCAGGGTCGCACCACCGGGAACGGGCGCCGATCGCGCTGGATAGGCTCCCGCTGTGAGCTTTCGTGGATGGCCGGCCGAGGCGATCGAGTTCTACGAGGGCTTGGAGGCTGACAACTCCAAGACGTACTGGAACGAGAACAAAACGGTCTACGACAACTGTGTGCTGCGGCCGATGACCGAGCTGCTCGCCGAGCTCGCGCCGGAATTCGGGACGCCCAAACTGTTCCGTCCTTACAGGGACGTCCGTTTCAGTGCCGACAAGGCGCCGTACAAGACGACCATCGCGGCGGTCCTCGAGCTCGGGGGCTACATCCAGCTGTCGGCAGAAGGCCTTGCGGCGGGAAGCGGCATGTGGATGATGGCTCCGGACCAGCTGGAGCGGTATCGCCAGGCTGTCTCTGCCGAGGCCACTGGTCAATCGCTTGCCGATCTGCTGTCGGTCCTGCGGGCTGCCGGGATCCAGGCCGGGGGCCACGATGCCCTGAAGACGGCGCCCAAGGGCTATCCGAAGGACCACCCGCGCATCGAGCTGCTGCGCTACAAGGGAGTCACCTGCTGGAAGCAGTGGCCACCAGGCGCGTGGCTCGGCAAGCCCGGCGCCAAGCAGCGCCTCGTCACGTTCTTTCGGGTGTCACGGCCTCTCGATGACTGGCTCGGGGCCAACGTCGGGCCCTCGAAGTTCGAGCACTGGGGGCGTCACTGACCGGGCTGCCACGCCGCAGCGATCCGCGGGCAGGAGGTAGATCTCGGTGATGGCGGCGACGCAGGCCGGCACGGGTTCGGACGCCGGCGACCGGCTTCTGCCGGCGGTGATATCGGTCTCCAGCCTGACCAAGCGGTACGAGGACGTGGAGGCCGTGCGCGGGATCGACTTCGAGGTCGTGCGAGGAGAGACCTTCGGCTTCCTCGGGCCGAACGGAGCCGGTAAGACAACGACCATCAAGATCCTCTGCACGCTCGCGAGCGCGACGTCGGGCTCAGCCAAGGTGGCCGGCCACGACACGCGCACCGAGCAGGACGAGGTCCGCCGCAACATCGGGCTGGTCTTCCAGGACACCACGCTGGACACCTACCTGACAGCGGAGCAGAACCTCCGGTTTCACGCCGCGCTCTACGCGGTGCCCAAGGCCGTCATCGCGCCGAGGACGCGCCAGGTACTGGACATGGTGGGCCTCTGGGACCGCAAGGACAACCTTGTCAGCACGTTCTCGGGTGGCATGCAGCGAAGACTGGAGATCGCCCGCGGTCTGTTGCACGCGCCCCATGTGCTGTTCCTCGACGAGCCGACCGTCGGCCTCGACCCGCAGACGCGTTCCTCGATCTGGAAGTACATCAACGATCTCAAAGGCCGCGAGGACATCACGATCTTCTTGACCACGCACTACATGGACGAGGCCGAGAACTGCGACAGGATAGCCATCATCGACCACGGCAAGATCGTGGCCATCGACACTCCTGAGGCACTCAAGGCGAGCGTCGGCAAGGACCGGGTGCAGATCCAGACGGCCGACGACGCCACGGCGATTGCCGCCCTGGCGGAGAGCTTCGGCATCGAGGCGGCCGTGCACGACGGCGCGGTCACCTTCTCCGTGGCTTCCGGGGAGGAATTCGTGCCGAGGCTCTTCGCCGAGCTGACTGTGCCGATTCGTTCGGTCAGCGTCTCTCGTCCCTCGCTGGACGACGTCTTCATGTCCTACACGGGCAGCACCATCCGCGACGCCGAGGCGTCAGTCACCGACGTGATGCGCCGGAGGGCTGCACGCTGGCGAGGGGGGAGGCGCTGAGCATGGTCACGCAGGTCGCGGTAGCCGCTGAGGCTGACACGGAGGCCGCGCTGGTCGCCGAGATCAGGGTCGCTCTACCCGAACACGGACTGGGGCACGACCTTCGCGCGGTGAACATCGTCTGGCGACGGGAGCTGATCCGGTTCCGCACCGACCGGCTGCGCGCCGTCACCTCGCTCATCCAGCCGTTCCTGTTCCTGTTCGTGCTCGGCACCGGCCTGTCCAGCCTGGCCAGGCGCGGCATGCCGGCGGGTGTGGACTTCAAGACCTTCATCTATCCCGGTGTGCTGGCGATGTCGGTGCTGTTCACCGCGGTCTTCTCGGCGGGTTCGATCGTGTGGGACAGGGAGTTCGGATTTCTCCGCGAGATGCTCGTGGCGCCGGTGCGACGCGCCTCTCTCGTGATCGGCAAGTGCCTGGGCGGCGCCACGATCGCGACGTTTCAGGGCATCGTCTTCCTGGCCCTGGCCTGGTTCGCGCACGTGCCGTACAACGTGGTGCTGCTGCTGACGCTGATCGGCGAACTGCTGCTGCTGTCCTTCACCTTGACGGCGTTCGGCCTGATGATGGCCGCCAGGATCAAACAGTTCCAGTCGTTCATGGCGCTGACCCAGATGCTCGTCATGCCCCTGTTCTTCCTGTCCGGCGCGCTGTACCCGCTGAACGGGCTGCCTGCCTGGCTCAGCGCGCTGACCAGGATCGACCCGCTGACCTACATCGTCGGGCCGATGCGCCACGCCGTCTTCGGCTACCTGAACCTTCCCGCGCGAGACACACAGCGGCTCGCGCCAGGCATCACATGGGGCAGCTGGGTCGTCCCGGTCGGGGTCTCGCTGGGGATCGTCGCGGTCATGGGCCTGGTCATGATGGCCATTGCGATCGCGGAGTTCCGCAAGACGGAGTGATCCTGAGTCACAGGCGGCCCAGGCATCTCGCAGCCGCGGGGGACGTGTCAGCGGGGTGAAGGATCGACGTCCTCTCCGATGAGCGAGTAGAGCAGGGCGTCGGCGCGGGTGGCGTGGATGTCGAGATACGCCTGCAGCAGGCCCTCGCGACGAAAGCCTGCACCCTCCAGGACTCGGATCGATCCCTCGTTGTCAGGCTCGACGAGTGCCTCCAACCGGGCGACGGCGGACAGGCCCAACGCCCAGCGGCTCAACAGGCTGACACCCCTGCGGGCAAAGCCTCGTCGGCGACGGCTCTCCACCGTCCAAAAACCCACACCGACAACGCCCGGTTGTTGTCGATGGAGCAGGCACACGAGCCCGACGGCCGTGTCGGTCCCGGCCTCTGTGATCGCAAGACTGAGTCCCTCACCCGAAGCCGAGCGTTGCCATTGCCGCTCCAAGAAGGCGAGGCCGGCCTGCTCGGAAAATGGGCTCGGCACGGTGGTGCCGGTCGGGATGACCGGGTCCCGGCTCGCCTCCTCGACGCAAGGCAGGTCGCAGTACGTCCAGCTGCGTAGCAGGACCTGTCCGTCGCTCAACTCCGGTGGTTCGGGAATGACGCCAGGCCGATAGACCGGATCCACCGGCACATCATCGCGGATGGGCGGGGCGAACGCGTCGGTCGTCAGCCGATGTTGCAGCTGGCAACGAGTCGGCCAGCCTCGGTGGCCGGCGCCGAGAAGGCGGTGTCCTTCATGACGAGCGGCTCCGACGCGGCCGAATCGGGTCAGGTTCGCCACCTGCGCACGGCCAGCACCGTGATCCCGAGCAGGACGAGGGCCGCGGCCGCGAAGATCGCGGTCTCCCAGGCCTGAAGCGCCCAGTAGTGGCTCTCGGGCTGGTAGCGGATGACATAGTGAAGCTTCATGACCGTCACGCAATGTGCTGCGGTGGCCTCGTAGTTCCCCTTGAACCTCGCGACCCCCGCGTCGAAACAACGGTTGAAGGCGTCCCAACCGGTGGCCCAGGTCTGTCCCGCAGCCGGGGTGTTTCGACCCACCGGGACATAGCCGGTGTCGAGCATCCATGTGTTGACAAGGCGTGGTGGAAAGGGCGTGAACGGGTTGGGCGGGCCGGCAGCCGTGAGAGGGCTCAGGAGAAGCGGCCGCAGGGTGAATTGCACCAACGCCCGGAATGCCACGAACAACGGCAGCCCCGCCGCGATCGCCCAGCCGGTCCGGCGGATGATCGCACCGAGCGCGGCTCCGAGCATGAACGCGAACAGGGCGTAGCCGAGACTGACGATTCCCGTGGTGTCGAAGGCACGTGGGCCGACGTGGGCACCCAGCTGCGCCGCTCCCGTCCACCACTGCTCGAGCGGCATGAGGGCCCCGACCACGACCGCGGTGAACAGACCGGCAACGAGAAGCTTGGCGGCGAGCCAGTACGTCCTCGTGCGGCTCTGGGTCCAGGCGACGCGGTTGGTGCCGTGCTCGATCTCCCGCGCGACCAGCGGAGCGCCGAGCACCACGCCGAGAACACCCGGGATGGCGTAAAGGACGAGGCGGTTGAGGTAATCGAACCGCTGGGACTGAACCCAGCGGTTCGCCAGCACCGTGCAGACCGGCGATGTCGAACCGGAACAGCCGTGATTGAAGAGCGTGAAGGCGGCGTGCTCGTGCGACCCAGTTGCCAGCAGCCACAAGGCAAACGCGAGCACCGCCCCCGCTGCGGCCAGGAACTGCAGGCGCTGCACGCGCCAGGCGACCCAGGTCATCGTGCCCCGACCTCCTCGTTGTTGGTGGGCGCGCCTTCACGCGACTTGCCGTGAGCGAATCGCGTGCCGGCGTTGGCCAAGCCCGGGTCGGCCTGGTCGCGGAGGTAGGCGACCACGACCTCCTCGAGCGTCGGCTCCAGGACGTCCAAGGACGGGTCCGTCACCGGTTGCCCGGCCCGCACGAGCCAGCTGCTCTGTCGATCGGTGTGGGTGCCGGCCACGACCTGGACGTGCTCGGGCAGCGTCGATGCGTCGCGGCGCGGCCCGACAAGGAGCCGGTGGGTTGCGAGCACGTGGCCGAGATCGTCGGCCAGCTGCACGTGTGACGCCGACAGGATGATCACGTAGTCGCAGACGACTTCCAGGTCCGAGAGGGCATGGGAGGACACGAGCACCGTGGTCCCGTCGTCGACGACTGAGCCGAGAAGCACCTGCATCAGTCGTTGGCGGGCGAGCGGGTCGAGCGCGGCGACCGGCTCGTCTAACAGCAGCAGCTCGGGCCGCTTGGCGAGGCACAAGGTGAGGGCGACCTGCGCCTGTTGGCCGGTCGACAGCTTCCCAACCCGGGACCTCAACGGGATGTCGAGCTCAGCGAGGTACCGCCGGGCCGACTGGTCGTCCCAACCCGGGTTCAGGCTTCGCCCGAACCGGAGCATCTCCTCGACCCGGAGCGTCTTGTAAACGGGCCGTTCCTGATCGAGATAGCCGACCTTCTTCAGCACGTCCACGGTCTGGTGCTGTGGGGAGCTCCCCAGGACCCGGATCTCGCCGGCCGTGGGCCGGGTGAGGCCGGAAGCCATCCGCAGGAGCGTCGACTTGCCCGACCCATTTGGGCCGACAAGGGCCGCGACCCGGCCTTGAGGCAACTGGAAGGAGCAATCCTGCAGGCCCCAGGTCCGCCCGTATCGCTTGCCGAGACCGGAGGTCTCGAGTGCGGTCACAGTCTCGGTCATCTCACGGCCCTTTCCGTTGATGCGTCGCTCAGGCTTGCCTCGTCGTCTTGACGCAGGGACAGGGCAACGAGGGCCTGAATTCCCTCGTCGTCCACTCCGGCGGCGTGTGCCCTCCGGACCCATCGGTCGAGCTCCCCGTGCAGCTCGCTCTGGTGCTCGGCTGTGATGGGCGGTGTTGCGGGCGCCAACACGAAGGTCCCGAGACCGGGCCGGCCCTCGGCAAGCCCGGCAACTTCGAGCTCCCGGTAGGCGCGGTGCACCGTGTTCGGGTTGATCGAGATCTGGGTGACGACCTCTCGAACCGACGGCAGCTGATCGCCGGGCCGCAGGACGCCCAGCCTCACGGCGTGCCTCACCTGGTCGACAAGCTGACGGTAGGCCGGCACGCCGGTGCGTGGGTCCAACCGGAAGCCGATCAGGGCGCTGTTGGACTCGGGCGTCCGGTTTCGCTCCATACCGATGTATTAATACACTAGTACACTCGCTTGTCAAGCGACTCACGGGGGGAGCGCCCGTAGACTTGGTGGTGCCGGACCGTCCGGGGTTCGTACGCAACCCAAGTTGGCAATGGGAGGAAGACCATGACGATTGCTGCTGGCGACCACATACCCGACGTGGAGATATGGGTGATGGGTCGTGATGAGCCGGAGAAAGTGCGGACCGGCGAGGTCCTCGGAAGAGGCAAGGTCGTGCTGTTCGCGGTTCCCGGGGCCTTCACTCCCACGTGCACGGACTACCACCTCCCTGGTTACGTCGTCCGCGCCGGCGAGCTGCGGGCCAAAGGGGTCGACACCATTGCCTGCCTGTCGGTCAACGACCCGTTCGTGATGGACGCCTGGCGGCGCGAGGAGGAGGTCGGGACTGCGATCGTGATGCTCGCCGACGGCAACGGGACCTTCACCCGAGCGATGGGCCTCGAGTTCGACGGCAGCGGGTTCGGCCTCGGAGCGCGGTCTCAGAGGTACGCGGCCGTCATAGACGACGGAATCGTCACGGCACTCATGGTCGAGCCCGCCGGGGGCCTGAGTGTCAGTTCGGCTGAATCGGTGCTGAGCTCCTTGTGACCACCGGTTCGCCGTCGAGCTCCGGCGGAACCGAGAGCGACCGTTGAGCTCGCCAGCCAACCAGCCGAGCGAACGAGTGAGATCGGGGGTTCCATGAGGCGACGGTCCTTTGCCGGGACGGGCCGCGTGCTGGTGGTCGGCACCGTTGCAGCGGCGATCGCGCTGGTTTCGGTGGCCTTGTCGAGCGCCTCGGCAACTGCATCCTCGACCGCCCGCGGCGCTCCTCGGACCAGGCAGCAAGCTCCGCTGGACCGGGCTCAGGCTCCCCGCACTCGGGTGTACCAGGCCGCTGCCGCCTCACTTGGCGACCTGTTGACGTACGACTATGGCAACACACGCTCCGGTCACGACACGGTCGACCCGTCGGTCAAGAGCCTGTCGGCCAAGGCGGCCTGGGACGACGACTCCCTGGACGGCGGGGTCTATGCCGAGCCGCTCGTCTACGGCGCAACGGTGTACGTCGCCACGGAGAACGACTCGGTCTATGCGATTGCAGCCGGGAGCGGCAAGGTGCTCTGGCACCTGCACGTCGGGACTTCGGTGAGCACCTCGGTGGTCGACTCTGCTCCGACGCTCAATGCGGGCTGCGGGGACATCGACCCCCTCGGGATCACCGGCACGCCCGTCATCGACGCCGCCACCGAAGAGATCTTCGTCGCCGAAGAGACCGAGCCGGCCCGTCAGAAGGGCTGGCAGGGAATCCGTCACTGGCTCGTGGCCATCAGCCTGAGGAGCCATCGCGTGCTCTGGCACCGCGACATCGACCCGCCGCATGGCAACAACCCGAGCTACTACTTCATCCCAGCCGAGCAACAGCGTCCCGCGATCACGTTCGCGAACGGGCGGCTCTATGTCGGCTTCGGAGGTCTTGCCGGCGACTGCGGCCAGTACCACGGCTACGTCGTCGACCTCCCGGTCTCCGGGACCGGGCCGCTTGGGAGCTATCAGGTCCCGGCCCAGCGCGAGGGCGCGGTCTGGGAGACGAACGGTGCAGTCGTGTCGCCACAAGGTGACCTGTACGTCGCCACCGGCAACGGGAGCTCCAAGACGGTTGCAGACTTCGACGAGGGGGACGCGGTGGTCGAGCTGTCCCCGGCGCTGAAGCGGATCGGCTACTGGGCCCCGGGCAACTGGGTCGAGCTCAACGACCATGATTCGGACCTCGGATCGGCCGGGCCGATCAACGTGCCGGGGACTTCACTGCTGTTCGTCGCCGGGAAGCCCTCCTCGAGCGGCGACTACGGGTACCTCATGCGCGAGGGGCACCTCGCCGGGATCGGCCACGGTGCCTACACCGGTGAGGCATGCCCCGGGGGTGGTGACTTCGGCGCGGACGCGTCCGACGTGATCGGCACAGGCAAGGCTGCGGAGGTTCTCATCTACGCAGCGTGCGGAAGCGGGACGGAGGCATTCCAGGTCAGGACTTCGCCCATGGCGTTCCACCGCGTGTGGTCGCCCTCGTCCGGGAGCCCGAACGGGCCGCCGATCGTGGCGGGCGGCCTGGTGTGGGCCCTCGACTGGGACAACGCCCTGTTGTACGGCATGAACCCGGTCAACGGCCACGTCCTCATCCGCCGGAGCACCGACGCGCTCGAGCACTTCGCGACACCCGGCGTCGGCGACGCGATGCTCCTGGTGCCGACCGCGAGTGGCGTCGAGGCTTTCCGCACCGCCGGCTGAGCGCGCCGGCGGTCAGGTCGAGTGCCGCGGCGCTCCGGCGGCGCTCAGCCGGTCAGCGTCACCGCAGCTTCGGGCGTCGCGACCCGGAAACTGAAGCTCTCCTCCAGATAGAGATACGCGTTGTCGGCGTCGTGGTGGCTGTAGCCGAGGGACAGGTCCTCTCCCGACTCGAAGAGGAAGTCGCCACCTCGCAGGCTGAGCACGACCGCGCCGGCGACTCCCGGGGCCCAGACGATAGGACCGCCGAGGATCTGGCGCAGATGGTCGAGCACGACCAGTCCTCCGTGCTCGGTCGTCTCCACGACGCCGGTGTACTCCTGCGGACCGAGGGCCAGGCCGTAAGGACCGCTCACGCCAGCCTCGAGCAGCGTCTCGACTGCTTTGGCCACGTGTCCCGGATAGTTGGCGTAGACGGTCCCCAACGTGATGGGTCCATGAGTGGTCGCGCTGGCTATTCCGACGATGCCGGCCTCGGCCCAGCCGTGGAAGACGGCGATGTTCTCAGCCACCGCGATCCGCCGTGCCGCCGCGTCGAGCTCGGTCAGGTCGAGATCGGTGGCCCCTCGGTCGGCATCGAGCAGCTCATGACGCGAGATCACGAAGGGGGCCCGGAGCTCGACCAGCGGCAGGACCCGGCGCCGGCGTGCGAGCAGGTTCTCGCCGGGAGCCTTGACATCGGAGGCCCGCCCCAGGTTCGTGGCCGAGTGGCCCCAGCCCAGAGGGCCTGAGAAGTCCACCAACTTGCGGGCGCCGAGAGCAGGCACGAGCCGCTCGCGGCCCTCGCTGTCAAGCCGGCTCCAGGCGATGTCGGTGATGGGAGCATGGGACCGCAGGAGGTGGTTCACAATGACTCTCCTTTCAGGCTGCCGACCCCGAAGGTGCCCGCCACTCCGGGAGCCTCGGAGTCGCCAGGCAGCTCCGCCTCGGCTTCGGCTTCGATCCCGGTTATCGGCGTGACCGTGAACAGGTAGGTGCGAAGGTTGCGATCGAGGACCACATCGTGGCGGCGCAGCCACTCCACGAGCATCGCGGCGTGCTCCTTCTCCTCGTCACGGTTGTGCGCCAACACTGCGGCCAACGAGGCGTCACTTGTGGCGTCGACTCTCTGGTCGTACCAGTCGATCGCCTGAAGCTCCTCCTCGAGCGACACGATCGCACGGTGCCTGTCGGCCGTCTCGGGCGAAATCAGGTTTTCGGGCTCGTGCAGCCCGGCGTCATTGGTCATGGTGAGCCTCCTCGAGAACACGACGGGTACGGTCTGCGAAGCGACAGAGGACTACTGCGCACTGCTCCAAGCGCTTCGGAACCCGTTGGGTTCGACGTTAGTTCAGCGTCGCCCCGGCAGTGACTACGAGTCCCCCGATCAGTCGCTCGCAGGTCCCGGTCCTGTCGCAGCCACCGGAACGCGGCGCCAGTGAATCGGCTGCAAGCAGCCGTCACCGTCGGACCGCCCGACGAGCTGGCGAGGGAAGCAATCGGCCACATCGGCGACGTCCGGGCAAGACTCCCGCGGACCGGTCGCGCCGGGGGCCGTCCAGTGCAGGTCAAGTCTCAGGTGCCAGGTACCACCACGTTCCGCCAATTGCTGCCCCCGTCGGTGGTTCGCCACAAAGAGCCACCGCTCACGCTCGACCAGCCCTCGATCCACCCGACCTTCCGGCCGCTGTCGGTCCAGCCCTCGTCTGGTGGAGGATCGATGTCCTGAGGCTCAGAGTCCGGCTCGATGAAGAACTGGCCACGATCGAATCAGGTGCCATGAGGTGCCCCCGTTCGTCGTGTCGTACAAGTCGAAGTCCTGCGAGTCCGGCGTCCAGACCAATAGTTCGCCGACCTTGTCGGACACGACCCATGCAGCGAGGGGGCAGTTCAAGTCCATACTCACCACCTTGGTGCCGATCGCTCGCCATTGCCTGCCGCCGTCACTCGTGCTCTGAAGCGTTCCGGTCTCCGACCACAGCCAGCCGTAGCCATCGGGCAGCATTCGCAAAGCTGGGGAGTATCCCGCACACAACAGGGCGCCTGGCTCGTTTCCGTGCGAGATCCCGGTCGGGCACGTTTCGGCTCGGAGATCCCAAGAGGAACCTCCGTTCGTCGTCTCGAAGAACGCCTTTGCACTCATCTGCCCCGCCATGTCCCACATGCAGGCGGCCCAGCCCAGAGTCGGGGTGGCGAAGCTGATCGCCTCCGGGTGCCCCATTTTCTCGAGCGAACAGGGATCAGCTCTTACCTGCCAGGCGCGGCCCTGGTTGGAGGTGAAGACGAACGAATTGCCGAAAGGTCCGTTTGACCCGACGCGAACTGCCCAGGCGCTGTTCGCCGAGATGGGCGAGACCGAGGAGACCTGGACGCTCGCTGCGACGGCTCGCCACTGCTGGCCACCATCGTCGGTGACGAGAAGATGTGTGGCTGAGCACTTGAGTTCGCCGCACGATTCAAGCGACACCCAGGCAACGGTGGATCCGACCACAGCCACGTCCGTGGCGGCCCAGCGGGTTCGCTCGACCACTTGCCAGGACCGGCCGCCATCGACGGTCCGTTCGATCATGCCGCGACACGACGTGGGATTGGATGAGCACGCCGCAGTCGTCAACGTCCCGACGAGCAACCCTCTGTCAGCGGTCCAAAAGGCCACTCCCGTAGGCTCGAAGACCGTGCGGATCGTTGTCGGCACATCGGACAAGGAGTTCCATGTCTTTCCGGCGTCCGCGGTCCGGACGAAGTATGTCCTTGTCGTGCAGCCAATCTCGACCCGTGCGCAGCTCGAGATCCCAGCGACGGCGGTGGCAGCGGTAGGACTCGTGAGGCTCATGGCCGTGATTGGCGGGAGATCCGAGGACGTGACTGTTCTCCAGGTCTGTCCGTCGTTCTCCGACTCGTAGATCCTTCCCTCACCCACGAGCCAGAGGGTTTGTCCGTAGACGGCCAGTGGGGACGGGCCCGGGCCGAAAGAATCCGCGCTGATGACGCTGCCGATTGGGCCCGCAAAGCTCGCACCGTCGTCGTGGCTGACGTACAGCGCGAACGTCTCGCCGCCCTTACTTGTGGACGCTACGACCGGGAGATCGATGTCCGCGCCCTCCGAGAAGGGAGTGCCGAACACGATGGCGGCTCCTGTTGGGAGTCCTGCGATGCTCGCAGGCGACCAGGACGTTCCGCCGTCTGAGGTGTGGAAGAGTGCTTCCGGTGCTGGGGCCCCGGGGCTGACTACCACGACGCCGGCTTTCGGCGTGCTGAAGGTCACCGATTGCCAGTCAGTGTTCAGAGCGCTCGTCACGGGCATCGGGTACTGCCGGAACGTGGCGCCCTCGTCCAAGGAGACGAACAGCCTCGGGACAGCTGCGGTGTGGCCTGTCCCAGCGAATACGACGACTGTCACCATGCCACTCGGACCTGGCGTGACCATCACAGAACGCGACTGGAACGGAAACCCGTCAGCGGCAGTCGGCCATGCCGGCACCAGCGTGGTGTACGACCATCCGGCCGAGGTTGAAGTTTCTCTGCGATAGAGCTTGACAGTGCTGGTTCCCTTCACGGTCGCCAGCCACAACTCTCCATTGGATGCTTCAGCGATCGAGGCCACGGCACCGGGTGACACGCCACCTGGAAGCGCCAGATCGGACCAGTCCAGTCCGCCGTCGTCTGAGACCGACAGCTGAGTCGCCGACAACGCCCAGGCTGCTGTTCCGTCTACTCCCGCCAGGCGCGGGCCAATGGTGCGGGGACCGGTGGAGGACGTGTTCGGTATGGTCGAGGGCACGCTCGCCGTGGTCGACGGCCCGGCGGGGGTGACAAGGTGCCTGAACAAGCTCACGTGCGGCAAAGGCAGGAAGAACACCGCCAAGATGAGCGCCGCCACTACGACCACGCTGATTCGACGCCTGAGAACGGACGCGGTTGGGATCCGGTGGCCGTCGGGGTGTCGACTTCGAGAAGAGTTGTGTCGGATCTCTTCGGGAAGCGTGCTCACGCCGAGGGCGGCGCCTCGCTGCGCAACCGAAGAGATCAGGTCTCGGACTTCATCCTCGGCCATGTCGGATGTCCTCCTTGGAGTCAGCCAGTAGAACTGCCAGAGCGGCCCGCCCCCGAGAGATCCACGACTTCACGGTTCCGGCGGGGACGTGGAGCTCCCGCGCGATCTCGGGCACCGTCAGGCCTGCCGCGTCGTGCAGGACGACGGCTCGACAGTGGTTCGGCGGCAAGTTTCGCAGCGCGTCTGCGAGCCAGATGGCATCGACATCCGGCTCATCTCCGACTCGAGCGCTCGGGTTCGCAAGATTGGGTCTTGACTGTTTTCGCCAATCGCTGATGGCTTGGTTCAACATCACTCGCCTTATCCACGCCTCGGGGTTCTGGAGCCGGCGCACCCGGCCCCATCGAACCCACGCGCGACCGAATGCCTCCTGGGTCAGGTCCTCTGCTGAGGCCCTGCTGCCAGTCATCGCGTACGCCTGGCCCATAATTCGAGGCGAGAGGCGGCGGTAGAGGGCGTCGAACTCGTGTCCATCTTCTTCCCTGACCACTCGCCCTACCTCGGCCTGGTTACCCGGCTATGCAGCCTCTTGCCCAATTACACGCACGAGGTGACCTAATCGTTGCGTCGAGTCACCAGGCGTCGCTGACTGGCGACCGCTACGGCCCGGCAGGCGCCGACCGAGAACTTGCGACTGGCAGGACGGGCGCGCCTCGGTCGGCGGAGCTCGGATCTGGACTATCGACGTGTTGCCGCGCCGTGGGTCGCAGAGGCCTGCCGCCCATCCGTCGCAAGCTTCGGCGCTAGCCCGGGCCAGACTCGGTCAGGTCCCGGGAAGCGCAGACGAGAGGACGGTCCAGTGGACTCCGTCGACGGTTCGCAACAACGCCTCTGACTGCAAGAGCAGCCAACCCTGGGTTTGGCTGACGAAGCTGAACTGCCCGCCGGCAGAGCCGTTAGCCGGGAGGACGCTTCCTGGACCGGCTATCTCGAGTGACACCCACTGGCTGCCACCGTCCCGGGAGACCGCCGCCTCCATCGTCGTCGCCATGTAGAGGTTGCCACCCGGACTGCTGGCGACGCTGAAGAGGTCGTAGATCGGGAGCCCGGAGGGATCTGGTGCTAGCCCAGTTCGCCAGGCAGAACGGATCTGCCATGACCGCCCGCCGTCGAGGGAGACAGCGAAGATCTTCGGCTCCTTGTTCATGCCTACGCCCATGCCGCAGACGGCAGCGAGATCGTTGCCACCTATCGCGAGAATCGTCGCGATCCCCCAGTTTGTGGATGGCTCAGCGAGTCGCGACCACAGGGACCCAACGCCCTTGGCAGCGACCAGGTAGTCGTCCCGTCCGACCGGCACCTCGACGACGAGCTCACCGGTTTGTGGAAGGACCGCAAGTTCGTCGACTGCCGCTAAGAACCCGTTGACTTGAATGTGCGACGTTGCGCCGCGAACGTCGCCCTCCGGCGACAGGAGCCACACGGCCGCCCAGCCATGGACGGTGGCCTTATCGACTAGGGCGGCGACGGTTTGCCCGTCTGCGTGAAGAGCGGTGACGGTCCCGCCGAGACGGACGAGCTTCCAGTGGCGCCCGCTGTCCTTGGTGTAGGCCAGGGCTCCACCGGCTTCGACCCAGCCGCGGCTCGTCGATGAAAACGCCAGGTCGGCGTCGGCGAAGAACGGAACAAGCGGCTTCGGCAGCGCGGACCCGACCGCTTTCCAGACTCGACCGCCGTCGGTCGAGACGACTTGCCAGACGGGAAACGCCTCGTCCTCACTGCCACCCTGATCAATAGAACAGTCGATCATCGATGCCGTGAGGCCGGCGCCGGTGTCGGAGCTCAGGAACTGGATTGCCGCCAGATACGAGGCGGGCACGACGGTACCGGGACCAACCTCGATCCGAGCGTGAGAGCACTTGGAGCCGGGGGCCGGCACTCTGTCGGTTTTGGTCGAGGGGGTCCGCGGTCCCTGGCCCACGGCCCGCCAACTCTTACCGTCAGTCGTCCGCCAGAGCCCGCTGCCGGGGGCGAGCAGCCAGCCATCGCGACTACCGACGAACGAGAAGCTGGCGAAGGTCCCTCCGCCGTCAAAGTCGATGCCGCGTACCGGGAACCAGGTCTTGCCTCCGTCGAGGCTGCCGAAGAGATAGTTCACTGTGGCCATCCAGAGCCGGCTGACAGAGGCGACTGCCAGGCCATTGCCCGCCTCGGCGGGGAGTGGCAACGGCGCACCTGGCATCAGGCTTCGATCAACCGCGACGAGTCTCCAGGTCCTCCCGCCATCGACTGAACGCGCGAGGGACTTGAGTGAGCTCCCCATACCTCCACCGCCGAGACACAGTGCCCAAGCGTCGTTGGGACCCGTTGTCGCGAAGGCCACCGCGACGAAGCCGGAGGGTGTACACGCGGTCACCGAGGACCACCGCGTACCACCATCGGTCGTGAGGTCCGCTGGTGGGGCGCCCATCTGGCCGTTTGCAACCAGAGCCTGCCGGGTGCTGAGACGGGTCACGACGATGCCGTAGTTGCCCATCGACGCCGGTAGCAACCCGACCTCCCGCCATGGCTTGCCGCCGAGCGTGGTTGCCTCGAGCCGGTACCGGCACGTGCTCGGCGCCAAGTTGCACGGGGCCACGAAGGCCCAGACGGAAGATCCATACCCGCTGATCGTCGCCACCCAGCCTCCGAGTCGCACCACGCTCCAGGAGGTACCGCCGTCGCGGGTCGTGACGAGCACGCCCGCACCGTCTACCCAACCGACGCGTGCTGTCGGGAAGACCATCGTCGGCGCTTCAGAGAAGTCACTGACGGGAGCAGGGAGTGCGCCGCCGACTACTTTCCAGGTTTCCCCGCCGTCCCGTGTCGATGCGAGCCGGGGGCCGCAACGGGTGCTCCTCGACCACACTCCGAGCCCGCTCGTCGCGTCGAAGAAGGTGATCGCGGAGAGCGTGGACGCAGGGATCACGTTTCCTGCGCACGAGGGGTGTGTGACCGGCACCGTATTCGAGGGGCGGCTCGGACCCTGGCCCAGGCGATTGAACAGGCTCACGTGCGGGAGCGGGACGAAGAACACGGCGATGACGGCCACGGCGACGAGCACCACTTCGACCCGGTGCCGCCGGGCGGTCATCACCGCAGCGCGGTTTGCTCGAACCCGTGCGTCGGCGTCCGGGAAGGGCGGCGCGGAAGGGGCTGCTCCCACGACCTCGGACACGGCCGCGCGAATGCGCGCGTCCAGGCTGCTACGCGTTGTCATCGAGTCGCTCCTTCAGTCTTGACCGGGCACGCGCGAGGTGCCGGCGAACCGATCCCTCCGAGATGCCGAGCAACAGCGCTACCGAGGATGGGTCGAGGTCGGACCAGTACGTCAGGACGGTGACCGCCCGCTGGCGGATGCTCAGCTCCATGACAGCTGCCAGGATCTCTGGCCGGACATCGGGTGGATCCACTGCGCTCGGCAAGGCTGCGCGCTGCTCGCGTACGAGCCGGCGCGAGGTCGCCCGATGAAGCCGCCGGGCCTCGTTGAGCACGCCGCGGAACAGGTAGGCACGAGGATTCTCGACTCTCGGCCACCCCTTCGAGAAGATGCAGGCCAGCACGGCAGCCGAGACCACGTCGGGGGCGTCCTGGGGTCCCACCAGACCCGTGGCAAAGCGCGTGAGCTCCTCAGCGTGCTTTCCGTACAGCTCGGCGTCGGACGGAGCCACCACCTCTTAAGATGCCGCAGATCCCTCCTGCGGGTGACACTGGTCGCAGATTCTCTTCAGAGTTTCCCGAACACTGCCGTTCTCCTCGTCAGCCCGCGGCCATCTCCGCTCTGCGGGGATCAAGCGAGGATGCACCGTCGTGCCTGCCAGTGGCAATTCGCAGACCGTCGCCCCGGTGCCGGCTCCGCGGTGTTGAGGCACCGCCGAAGACAGTCAGGTTGCTGAATTCCGAGAGGGCTTCGACAGGGGGGCAATCTGCGGTCCAGGCGGTCGCACAAGGCGGGGGAACTGCCGGATCGACTGTCCTCCCGCGAGTAGCGCCCTCATCGAGGCAATGCCCATGCACCCGACAACGAGCCACCAGGCAAGGCCGGGAATTGGCGCAAGTCTGAACCGACTACTGCACAAGTCCGTTTGCCAGCCACCAATACAGAAGACCTGGGCAGGAACCGTTGCATGAGCGATGCCCCCGATGCCCCAGCCGACGAGTCCTACCCACGACACGAACATCGCGAACGCCGTCCCCACCGTGACGAGCGACTCGTCCCGAAGGAACACACGAGGTAGGCCGACGCGCGTGCGTGCCCGTCGCATTGACCAGCCAGTGAGAGCTGCCCCGACCATGACCGTCAACCAGCTCAACGCGCCCATGACATTGGCGTGCAGCGCCGACGCGCTGCCAGTGACGACAGTGCCGGACTGGAACATCAGCAGTCGGCCGAAGATGCCCCACTCCGCATCCCAGAACGGGTAGTAACCGGGCACGATTCCCAGCTGGTCGAGATCGGTCAGACCGACAAGAAGGACGACGACCGCAAGAGCGAGCGGCGCGCAAGACAGGATGAAGGCGACGCCGTTTCGTTGACGGATCGCCCGAAATCCCGTCGTCAAGAGAGATGAAACAAGCGAGACGGAGAACAGTGCCACTCCCACAGCGAGAGCAATGAGCGTGACCTGAACCAGCCCGCCGCCGGTGGGGCCCCACAGGGACCGTACGCCAGACTCGAATCCGGCGACGCCAACCGCCACCACGGCGAGCGGAAGGTAGAAGGCCAATGCTGACAAGACGGTTTCGCCCGCCCGCTGCGCCCCAGGCTCTCGAGGAGCTGAGTCCACCGCATTGCCGGGGACACCTGAAGGGACTTGGTGATCACGTTGCTTGACGACCAGTTGAAGAAGTTGAATCCCGCGGATTCCTCATCGATACCGACGCCTGGCTCAACCGAGGCCGAGCGGATCTACGAAACCGCCGTCGGGCTGCGCCACAGCCCGACGCCTCCGATGCGACAGTCAGTTCTCCAATCGACAGATCCGGTCAGGTTCTTCGGCCGGCGTGCCGTGCGACGAGTAACGGCCGTGCTCGTGGCGGCTGCGATCGTCGCTGTTTTTCTTGCTCCACTTCCAAGCCTTCATCTCTTTGGCACCGGGGCGACGGGGGGCCACGTATCCAAGCTCGGCCCCTGTGAGAGCCGCTGGCTCGAGGTCCGAGCCTGGTCCGCGAGCCCGCTGCCGGTCGGCCCAAGCCAACCGCCGACCAGGATGCACGAGGTGGTCCGCGTCGACTCCTCCGGCCACGGGTGCATGTTGCCGGCGGGTTGGCCGAGACTGACGTCGACTCGCGGTCAAGGAGCCCCGTACGCATCGGTCCACCAGACCGACGTCGGGCACAGCTCGAGTGTCGCTCTGTCGGCGGGCGGTTTCGCCGTCGCCAGCGTCTCGCTCACCGTCCCGTGGCTCATTCCCTACGGCAATTTCTGCGCATCGACAGTGTCCATCGGGGTGACGCCACCGGGCTCCGGGCGCGCGTCCCGAGCCTTCTGGATCTCTACCGGTTGCGGCGATCAGTCGGCCGGCGTGCTGAGGGTCACCGTTGGAGCGTTCCACTCGATCAACTCCGGCGTCCCTGGTGCCAGTGGGACCCTTGTCGCGCACCTCCAGCCGGGCCCGATGGCGCTCGGGCCGAAGGGGGTGCTCTACATCTCCGAGCCGTCGCTCGACCAGGTCGTGGCGAGGTTGCCGGACGGGTCCTTCGAGCTGATCGCGGGAACGGGTCGGGCGGGCTACTCCGGCGACGGCGCCCCAGCTGTCCGGGCGAGGCTGCGCCAGCCGGAGGGTCTCGCCATGACCCCCGACGGAACCTTGTACATCGCCGACTTTGGGAACAACCGGGTGCGGGAGGTGTTGCCCGACGGGACCATCGAGACCGTCGCCGGCGCCGGCGGCACGCAGCCCAATGAGACCATCCCGATCGACGGGTTGCCGGGTGGCCCGGCGCTGAAGGTGCACATGTGGTCCCCGAGTGCCACTGCGATCGGTCGTGGCGGTGTGCTGTACATCGCGGTCGACAACGAGAACGCAATCGTCGAGCTCCACAGAGGCACGATCACCACGGTGGTCACCGGCAAGAACCTGAAATCGGTCCCCTATTTCGCCCAGGACCAGTTGTGCGGGCCGTCCGGTCTCGCCCTCGACGAACGCGGCGACTTGTACTTCAACTGCGCAGAGGCTTCGCCGACGCTCATGCGCACCACCTCCGGCCGGGTCGTATCCCGGGGGGAGTGGGAGTCGAGCGGCTTCTCGGCATTCAGCGCACTGGGCGGTGACCGGGTAGACGTCGCGACGACCGCCGGCATCGTGTCTTTCACGCCCACCGGAATGCAGAAGATCCGCCTACCCGCCGTGTTGGCTCGCGTGGGCGTGCTCGACCTGGAGGGCATCGCCACGGCACCCGACGGCAAGGTCTATCTCGACCAAAGTGGTGACTACGGCCCGCCCGTGATCGTCGCTCTACGCAAGGGCAGGGTTACCACATTGTGGGCGGCCGACACATAGTGCGGCGAGTGGCGACGCCTGCACGCGACGCCCGTAGTGGTTGACTGACGCATGCCCGAACGCTGCGATGTCGGCACCGCCGACGGGTGCATCCCAGTCGGGACGGCTCGACGCGGACGGGTGCATGTTCGGCGCTCTTGGTCGGGACGCGACCAAGAACCGTCTGCGCTCTCGGCGTCTCGGCGCAACGCCGTTCTCGGTACCGGCGTTCTGTCTTCGCACCTGGCCCGACCAGCACATCTGGCGACCCGGCTGCGCTCGTGAACAAAGCGGAGAAGATGGCCTTGAGGCCGCACTGCTGGCAGGCCCCAGCCCTTCACCACCCCCGGTTGCTGGCGTCGCAGCGGAAAGCGCGTGAACTGTTCGAGACGGACTGTTAGCGGGAGGGGGACAGGCC
>PLIM01000121.1 GCA_003139355.1 Acidimicrobiaceae bacterium
CCCCGTCCGTTGGTCACAGCGCGATGCCACGACTCGATGAGGCTCTGGGTCAACGCCAGCTCGATGCCAACCGACTCGGCTGCATCAAGGGCGAGATCGGCGTCCTTGACGGCGTGCCTGAGCGCGAAGTTCAGCGTGAAGTCGCCCTCGAGCATGCTTCGACCTTTGTCAACGGCGTAGGGCGATCCGATCGGCGCGTCGAGGAGGTCGATGATCATCGCCGGGTCGATGCCGAGGGCGCTGGCGAAGCGGAGCGTCTCGGCAGTGGACTCGACGAGATCGACGAGCCAGTTGTTGAGCACCAACTTTGCCCTGCTGCCGGCACCGGCGCGGCCGAGCCAGACCGTCCGCCGGCCGATCACGTCCAGCACGGGCGCCACGATCCGATGCGCTTCAACCGGTCCGCTTGCAAGCACGAGCAGGGCGCCAGCCTCGGCCGGGCCGACGCTACCTGAGACCGGGGCGTCGACGAACGCCACGTTGTGCGCGCCAGCGAGCGCTGCGAGCCGGTCGGTCCAGTTGATGCCGACGGTGCTCATCTGCAGCCAGACCCTGTCGTGCTCGGCGGAGACGAGCGGCCCGTCCGCTCCGGCCATCACGGCTTGAACCGCCGGACCGTCGGACAGCATCGTAAGAAGGACGTCGGCGCCCGCCGCTGCTTGTGCAGGCGAGACCGCCGCCGTCGCCCCGGCATCGACCAGTGGCACGATCTTGGCCGGCGAACGGTCCCAGACCCTGACGGCGAACCCGGCCGAGACAAGCCTGGCGGCCATCGGTCTTCCCATCTGCCCGATGCCGAGGACGGCAACGGTGGGCAACCCTTGCCGTCCGGGCTCCTGCTTTCGAGTGTCGTTGTTGCGCATGGGGTCCCCATTTCGTGCTTGCGGTTCCTTCAGATGCCCTCGGGAGAGGGCCCGACTACGGTCACCGCCCCGGCGATGATGGTGTCGATGCGGGCGAGGGCCTCCTCGTCGAGCTGGAGATCGGATGCGCGGATGGCGTCGTCGATGTGGGCCGGATCGCGGGTACCGACGATAGCCACGTCGACCCCCGGGCGCGCGAGCGTTCAGGCTACGGCCAACCGACGTACCGAGGCCGATGGTTTCAGTCCATAGTTCTTGCAGTCTGTCTTGGACGCCCTGGCGGATCCAGTTCGGGCCGGCGTCGCGCGTGATGTCTTGCCGTCGGGTCGGAGCCCCCCTTTGGTGGCGATGACGAGGTTATGACCGTCGTGGGCTCGCGCGAGCAACCGCGCTGAGGCACGAAAACCAAAGACCTGAGCGCGATCGAACATCTCACGGCCTGGTCGAAGTCCCGCTTGATAGCGGCAATGGCTGCGTCTTCATCGCTAGGCCCCAGTCCTCGCCGAAGCTGCCATGTGCCAAAGCCGACCCGCGTTACTCGCAGATTGACGCGTCCCAAGCACGATCTGTTGCATGATTGCTCCTCGAGATTGCGATCTGCACGAGGCTGTTTCGCGGCTGGATCGCGGTTCGCCCGCTACGCCAAGCGACGAGAGTGGCCAGGACGGCGGCGACGGCTCCCGCGACCATGGCGTGGCGGTCGCCGCCGACGGTGGCCACACCGTCAGCTCCTCGCCCGCCGTCGGCGATGGCTAAGAGGACCGCCGCGCCGATTGCCGCGCCCATCTGACGAGTGGTGTTGATCACGCCGCCGACCAAGCCTTGGTCCCCGTCGGCCATGGCGGCGGTGCCCATCACGGTTGCGCCGAAAGCGGTGCCTGCTGTTCCAAAGCCCACCAGTACGACTGCGATGAGCGCTGGGCTGTAGGACCCCGATGCAGGCAGGTGGGCCAAGATCAAAAAGCCCGATGTCGCCGCGGCGCCGGTCAGCACCAGCAGCTTGCGTATGCCGAGTCGGGCCGACAGACGAGCGCCGAAGAACCCGGCCGTGAACCCGACGATCCCCTGGGGCGCGATGGCCAGTCCCGTGAACAACGCCGACTCATGCAGCGACCCTTGCAGGTAGTAAGACAGCACCAGCATCTCGCCGGCGACCCACAGACCGACCAGGAACGTCAGCGCACCGGCCGATCTAAGGCTGGGAACCCGCAGCAGTTCGAGTCGCACCAGCGGCTGGGCTTGGTGACGCTCGACCACCACGAAACCGCCAGCACAGAAGATGGCCACAGCGGCCGCTGTACCAACTGCGATCGAGGTCCACCCGAGGGACACACCCTCAGAGAGAGCGAACACCGCCGAGGCAGTCGCACAAGTCACCAGCGCGGCGCCGCCGAGGTCGAGGCGGAGGTGGCGATTGGTGACCTTGTTCCTATTGATCCATCGAGGTGCCAACACCGCGACGACGAGCCCAATGGGGACGTTGACGAGGAACACGGCTCGCCAACTGGTGAACTGGACCAGGACGCCTCCGAGCACTTGGCCGGCGACGAAGCCGACCGAGGCCGTGGCCCCGTATAGGCCAAGAGCTCGCGTGCGTTCCCTCCCGGCGGGAAATCCGGTGGTGATGAGCGATAGGGCAGAGGGCGCCACGACAGCCGCCGCCACCCCTTGGATGGCTCGGGACATGATCAGAAGCACCGCGTCCTGAGCAAGCCCGGCCGTCAGTGAGGCGAGAGCGAAGCCGACCAGACCGATGACAAAGGTTCGGCGCCGTCCGAACAGGTCGGCTGCTCGGCCTCCTGCGATCAGCAAGCCGCCGAAGGTGATGGCATAGGCGGTCACGACCCACTGAATGTCGCTGCTCGAAAAGCCGAGATCGTGCTGGATGGACGGCAGCGCCACGTTCACGATGCTGAAGTCCAGGACCACCACGAACGATGCCGACAAGATGAGCAGCAAGGCCACGAATTCCCCGCGTGCGCGACCGGATCCAACTGAGATTTCTGACGATCCTGGAGACGCCGTCCCACCATCGAGTACTAATGGAGCGGAGGCGGGAAGCTCTGTTGTGGGTTTCACGCGGCAGTGTCTTTAGCTTACGCTACGTAGCGTAGTGTAATATCTGATAAGGTCCAACCTGATGGGTGCTCCGGCTATTCCCGGTGTGATGAAGAGGGGCCGACCTCGCAGCGAGCAGGTCGAACGCGCCATTCTGCGAGCGGCCGGCGATCTGCTCACCGAGCATGGGCTTGCGGCCATGACGATCGAGGACGTCGCCGCTCGAGCCGGCGTGGCGAAGACGTCGATCTACCGTCGATGGTCGACCAAGGGCACGCTGGCGTTGGACGCCTTTCTTGCTGACTTCCTCGGTTCGCAGCCGCTTCCAGATACCGGAAACCTCGAGAACGACCTGACTGCCGCCCTTCGGGCCTGGGTGCGGACGGTTCGAGGAACCCCGACCGGACGGGCCCTAGCCGAGCTGATCGCCCAGGCTCAGTCAGATCCCGATCTGGCCGTTGCCTGGCGCGAGCGGGTGGTCGGACCTGCACGTGCACAGCACCGCAAGATCCTCGAGCACGCCGTTGCAAGAGGAGAGATACCGGACACCTCTGACGTCGAGGTCCTCATGGATCTGCTCTTCGGGACCGCCTATCACCGGTTGCTGCAGGGCCACCTGCCCCTGACTGACCGTTTTGTACGACGTGTTGTCGCGGTGATTGTGGCAGGTGCCAAAGCTGGCGCCGCGGCACCACCGACACCGTGAGAGACAACGCCTTGGCCGAAGAGCGTCAACGCCAACCAAGCGATATGGGCACAGGTCGGTAGAAGGAGGGAGGCAGACTTTTGGTGTCGTCGCCAACTCCGCCCTTGGTGCCGACGCCACGCAGCGTTGACACATCTCCGTAGAAACCTTGTTTTAGCCC
>PLIM01000190.1:0-19110 GCA_003139355.1 Acidimicrobiaceae bacterium
GCTCCCGCGGTGCCAACGGCGGGCAAAGGAGTCAAGGCGGCTGCCGCGGTAGTCAAGCCAGCGGCCAAGCCGGCCAAGGCAGCCTCCGCGGCGGGCAAGGGGGCCAAGTCGGCTCCTGCGGTGGCCAAACCGGCCAAGGCGGCTCCCGCGGTGGGCAAACCGGCCAAGGCGTCCGGCTCGTCGCAAACCAGGGTCGCGAAGGCGCCCGCGCCGGCGCGGAAGCCCCCCGGAGGTGCCGCACGCCCCGGTCCGGCACGCCCCGGTGGCGGACTTGGCGCAAAGGCCGAGTCCTCCAAGCGGGTCAGTGAAGGCTATGCGAAGGACGAGCGCTTCCTGGCAGGCCAGCGCACTGCACTCCTGCGCGAGCGCGCTACGTATCTCGATCAAGCAGCCAGCTTGAAGGCTGAGGCGGAGGCACTCGTCGAGGAAATGGAGCCGGGCGACATCCAGTTCGACGACGAATCGGGAGAGGGGGGGACCGTCACCGTTGACCGGGAGCGCGACCTCGCGCTCTCGGCGCAGGCGATGGCCGCAGTGGAGGAGATCGATCACACCCTCGTGAAGACGGACAACGGTACGTACGGGATCTGTGAGAATTGCGGCCGGTCGATCGTAAAGGCGCGCCTCGAAGCACTTCCTTACGCCCGCTTGTGCATTGACTGCAAGAGCGGGGGGCTGTCGAGACGTTGAGCACGGCCGGCGATGACCGGCCCGCCGCCACCGGGGGAGTGAACTCTGGTGAGGCGAGGCGACGGACCCGGCGCATTCGCGTGATGCTTGTGGTCGCGCTCGTGGTGGTTGCCGCCGACCAGGTGACCAAGTCGCTCGCGGTCGCTCGGCTTTCGTCTGGGTCCGTCCACTTGATCGGGCCGTTCGCTCTCGTTCTCTCCTACAACACCGGCGTCGCCTTCAGCATCGGTGCGGGCCTGACCTTGCCTATCGTGGTGATCGTCGTCGTTGTCGTCGCGATGGTTGCGTGGACTGGCCGTGCGGTGCCCAACACCGCCGCAGCGGTTGGCGTCGGGATGATCCTCGGCGGCGCAGTCGGCAACCTCGCCGACCGGATCTTCAGGGGCCACCATGGCGCCGTGATCGACTTCCTCTACTCCGGTTACTGGCCGACTTTCAACCTGGCCGACTCGTCGATCGTTTGTGGGAGCGTCGTGCTCGCCATCGTGCTGTGGAGGACGACTGTCACAACGAGGTCGCCCGAGAACGACCGGCGTCTCCCGCGATGAATGACACGGGCGCGAGCTCGGTCGTCGCGATCCCGGGCGCGCTTTCCGGTGAGCGTGTGGACCGAGTCGTCGCACTGTTGTCCGGGTGCACCCGGGCACAAGTCGCGAGGCTCATCGCAGCCGGTGGAGTGCGCATTTCGAATGTCACCGTCGCCGCAGGCAGCCGTCGGGTCCAAACCGGCGAGCTCCTGGAGACCGATCTCCAACTTCTGGTCGGCACCGAGCGCGACGCGATACGAGCCGCTGGGCCCGGCGAGGTCCCGTTCCGTGTCATCTACGAAGACCAGGCCGTTGTCGTCGTCGACAAGCCACCGGGCGTCGTCGTCCACCCCGATGCCGCCCATCGCTCGGGCACGCTGGTCGCCGGCCTCTTGGCTTCCTACCCCGAGCTGGCCCGGTTGCCCGAGCTCGGTTGTGGCGAGACCGACCGGCCGGGCATCGTGCACCGTCTCGACAAGGACACCTCTGGTCTGCTGGTCGTCGCGCGCACCCCGGATGCCTACCGGTCGCTAACGGCCCAGTTGGCGGCGCGCACCGTGCGCCGGAGGTACCTTGCACTCGCGTGCGGCGCCCTCGAGGCGGAAGCGGGTGTCGTGGATGCGCCGATCGGACGGTCGCTGCGTGATCCCACGCGGATGGCGGTTGCCACGGGCGGTCGCGCGGCGCGCACGCACTACCGTGTGCTCGCCAGATTCGCCGAGCCGCTCGAGGCGACCTATCTGGAGTTGCGCCTGGAGACCGGCCGCACTCATCAGATTCGGGTGCACCTTGCTGCGATCGGCCATCCTGTCGTCGGCGACGCGCGCTATGGAGGTGATCGAAGGCGATCGGGGTGCGCGCGTCCGTTCCTGCACGCAGCGGGCTTGGCCTTTGTCGATCCGGCCACGGAGGAAGAGGTCGGGTTCACCTCTCCGTTGCCCGACGATCTCGTCGTGGTACTCGAACTTTTCTCTTGACGAGGCCCGTCTTAGGGCAGCCTGCGCCGGAGGCGACGCTGGGCTGCGACACCGGTCGGTACCACCGGTCGACAGCTGGGGAAGAACCGCGGCCGAAGCTCAGGCGGCGTCGTGAATTCCCTCGACCTCAGGCTGGACGGCAAGAAAGGCCAAGGCTGCGGACTCGATGCGCCGCACACGGCGGACGCCGATGCCCAAGGTGCGCGCCGTCGACTCCAGCGAGGCGGGCGGGCTGCCGTCAAGCCCAAAGCGCAGCCGGACGACATGGCGCTCCAGCTCAGGCAGACGGTCGATGGCCGCGTCGAGCTTGCCGAGCGTGAGCGTCCGGGCGATCGCGTCTTCGAACGGAGGTTCGTCGCCACTTACAACGTCACCCAGCGTCGCAGTGGCTTCGCTGGTCAAGGGCTGGTCGAGGCTGGCCACGACGCGAGGCAGCCGAACATGATCGGAGTCGGCCTCGAGCTCGGACGCAAGTGCGTCCTCAGGCAAGCGGATCGCTCGGCCCTTCGACTGCACCGCGCGCTGAAGAGCCTGGCGGATCCACCAGGTTGCGTAGGTGGAAAAGCGGAAGCCCTTGCGCCAATCAAACTTCTCGACCGCGCGCATCAGGCCGAAGGTTCCCTCTTGAACGAGGTCGATCAGGTCGACGCCACGTCCTTGATACCGGCGTGCCCAGTGCACCACAAGGCGCAGATTGGAGCCGATCATCTGTCTGCGGGCTTCCTCGTCCCCTTGTTCGATCCTCTTCGCGAGCTCGGTCTGCTCGGCAGCGCTGAGAAGCGGGAAACGACCGAGATCGTCAAGGAACAGCCGCATCAGGTCGGGCCCGCTGGAGCTGGGCTCCCTCATGACGCGACTCTGCTCGCTAGCAGACAGCTCTGGAGCGTTCACATCTGCGATCTTGTTCTCGGTTGGAATGACGCTCCTCTCCTTCCTTAACTCTCGACGCTCAACTGATGACAACGCGAATCAGGGCCCTGCCATTCCGCGCCGGTTGTGATATCGGTTCCCAGGCGTGGTATTGCATCCGACGGCCTCGGTCGGTTTTGGTCAGTCCAGCGGTGAGAGCGGCGGCGCGTCACCCCGTGCTCGGAGCACCATGTCCTCAAGTGTGAAGGAGTCGAGGTGGTGGCGCATGTGCTCGCCGACGTCGGCCCACACGGCAAGCAGCACGCATTGGCCCTCGTGGTCGCAAGCGCCATTCTGGTGCGGTGGGCCGAAATCCCCGGCCACGATCGGACCGTCGACGGCGCTGACGATCTGGCCCAGGGTGATCTGCTCCGGCGTTCGTGCGAGAACGTAGCCGCCTCCTACTCCGCGCTTGGAACGGACGAGACCGGCGCCTTTGAGCGCCAGCAGGATCTGCTCCAGATACGGCTGAGGAAGGCCCGTCCGCTCTGCGATGTCGCGGACCGAGGTTGGCGATACGTCCTCGCGAAGTGCCAGGGAGAGCAGCGCGCGGCTTGCATAGTCCCCACGAGTCGATACCTTCACGCCCTTCATCGTACGGCGACGGCGACCGCGATCAGCTAGACGCTGTCGCGAACTGCTCCGGTCGCCCTCCCAGCCGGAGCGTGCATCCGCCTGCGACGCGGGCAGGTCCACCAGAATGGGCCGATGTCTGCCGAGGCCGGCCAGGACCGTGAGTTGCTCTGGTAGGGTCCCGGACTTGCGGGCGGTCGCATTCGATGCCGAGAGCAAGGGGTATGTGCGTGCGTAGTCCTCGTGGATCGCTTGGCATCATCGCGGCTCTCGCCCTCGTCGTGGGGGCGTGTGGCAACGCCAAGACCGTTGTGTCCAATACGGGCAACGTCCAGGGCGTGACCAGCTCGCAGATCATCGTCGGCGGCGTAGCTTCCTTGACCGGCCCGATCCCAGCCGACTTCGCACCGATCTTCCACGGGGTCAATGCCTACCTCGACATGGTCAACGCGGAGGGGGGTGTGGACGGTCGCAAGATCGAGTTCCGATTCCCCCTCGACGACGGCTCGAGCCCCTCCCAGGACACCGATCAGGTGCGCACCCTGGTCGAGCAGGATCACGTCTTCGCAGTCGTCGGCGTAGGCACCCCGAGCTTCGCCGGGGCGAGCTATCTCGCTGCGAACAACGTACCTACGTTCGGCTACACGGTCAGCACCGACTGGGCAGACCGACCCAGCCTGTTCGGTTCGGAGGGTTCCTTCATCGACTTCACCCGCCCCGGTCCCGAGCCCACCTACCTGGCCGAGCGGCTCCACGCCAAGAAGGTCGGGATCCTCGCCTACAACGTGGGCGGGTCCGGGCAGGGCTGCGAGGGAGTGGCGTACGAGATGCAGCGTTTTCACGTCCCGGTGGTGTACGAGGATCTCTCGATCCAGGCCCCGCCGGTCGACCTCACGACCGACGTCAACCGGATGCGCGTCCTCGGCGTGGACCTCGTCGCGAGCTGCATGGACCTCTCTGGCAACATCCTGCTGTCTCGCACGATGCACCAAGACGGCATGGGGTCGGTCGCGCAGTACTGGCTGAGCGGCTACGACGAGGCGGCGATCGCAAGGTACTCGTCGCTCATGCAGGGTGTGTATTTCCTCATCGGCCACGTTCCTTTCGAGTCGGCGAAGCTGACGCCTCGCAAGTACGCCGGGATGGATCTCTACTTGAACGAGCTCGCGAAGTACTTCCCCAACGAGCTTCCGGGGGAGGCGTCGCTTGCCGGCTGGATCGACGCCGACCTGTTCGTGACCGGGCTTCGCCTTGCCGGGCGCGACCTCACGCGCACCAAGCTCGTCGACGCCCTCAATTCGCTGACGGGCTTCACCGCCGACGGCATCGTCTCGCCGATCGACTGGCGTTACGAGCACCGCAAGGACGGGCCGGTCGACTGCAATGTCTATGTGCGGGCCGTCGGAGGCAGTTTCGTGCCTCTCTTCGGGTCGGCCCGCACCGTGTTCACGTGCTTTGAGTATCCCCAACCGGCCGGTGCCCGCCGCGTAGTGGTGGTCCCGCCGCCTGCGGGCGTGCCGGGAACGTGAAGGAGCTGAGCACGGGGCGGCCGATCGCGTGACCCAGTTTCTCAGCTACGCCATCCCGGGCCTGCCGTACGGGTGCGTCTTCGCCCTCATGGCAGTGGGCCTCGTCCTCACTTACCAGACCTCGGGAGTGTTCAACCTCGCCTACGGGGCTCAGGCGTACGCGTCGGCGTTGATCTTCTACGTCTGCGTCAACGCCGGCTGGCCGAGCTGGGCCGCGTTCCTCGTGGCCGTCGTCGTGGTGGCGCCACTGCTGGGGCTAGCGATGGACCGTTTCCTCTACCGGTTCATCCGGTCGGCTCCTGTGCTCGTCAAGCTCGTGAGCGCGCTCGGGATGTTGATCGCGATCCCGAGCGCTCTCCAGCTCATCTTCGGGAACCAGCAACGCCTGGCGCCGCCTTCGCTGTGGTTGCCTCCGAGCTCGGTCTACTTCCACGTGGCAGGTGACGCCATCAACGGCACAGAGTTGTCGACGGTAGTCGTGACCCTCGCCGTCGTGCTGCTGGCGTCTTTGATGTCGCACTTCACCCAGATCGGGCTGCGGATGCGGGCGATGGCCGAGAGCCCACGCATGGTCCAGCTTGCAGGCATCAACTCCGAACTGGTCGGCATCGCCATCTGGGTCCTCTCCAGCTTTCTCGCGGGTCTCGCCGGCGTGCTGCTCGCTCCGTTGTTCGCGGACCTGCAGGCGCTGAACTTCACCGATCTGCTGGTTGCCGCCATCGCGGCTGCAGCACTCGGGAGCCTCACGAGCCTCCCGCTCGCGTTCTGGGGCGGCATCGGCCTCGGTGTCGTCCAGGAGCTGCTCGGGGGGTACCTCCCAAGTGGGAGCGTACTTTCGTCGGGGCTGCGGCCGGCTCTTCCATTCGCCGTCCTCATCGTCCTGCTGCTCACGTTGCCGGGCCTGCGCGAGAGATGGTTCCACGATGATCCCCTTGCCGGCTGCGATCCGCCCCCGCCTCCGATGGCGACGACGATCGGTGGCCACGGTCTCGAGGGGTTCTTGCGTGCCGGCAGCTGGACGGTGCTCGCGGTGTTCTTCGTCTCGTGTCTGACCTGGGTGCCGGGCAACTGGACCTTCACACTCACCCAGGGCCTCGCGTATTCGATCGTCTTTCTGTCCATCGTGTTGCTGACCGGGATGAGCGGGCAGATCTCCCTTTGCCAGGCGTCCTTCGCGGGCATCGGGGCATTCACATGTGCGCAGCTCGCGACCCACTTCGGGGTCTCGGTGCTCGTCGGGATCGTGGCGGGAGGTGCCGTGGCGGCACTTGTCGGCGTCGTCGTGGCCCTGCCCGCGCTCCGTCTGGGGGGCCTGGCGTTGGCGCTGGCGACGCTTGCCTTCGGCCTGCTCGCCGACAACGTCGGTTTCCAGTTCGCCTGGTCAGGAAATGGAGACACCGGGGTCAGCATCCCGCGCCCCCAGATCGGCTCGCTCAATTTCACGAGCGGCAAGGCCTTCTTCGTGCTGGCGTTCGTCGCCCTCGTCGTTTGCTCGGTGGTGGTGCTCGCGATCCGCAAGGGCACCACCGGGCGCGAGCTCGCGGCCATGCGGGGCAGTGAGCTCGCCGCCGCGTCGATCGGCACGAACCTAGTCAAATTGAAGATCACCGTCTTCGCGGTCGCGGCGGCGCTTGCCGGTGTTGGCGGGGCCCTGTACGGCTCCCTGCAGGGCACGGTCTCGCCGGACGACTTCAATTCGCTCCTGTCTCTGGTGTTCATGGTCGTCGTGGTGACCACGGGGGTGTACACGGTGGAAGGGGCGATCCAAGCGGGAATGGCCTACGTGATCCTCTACCAGGTGCTCGACTACCTACCTTCGCAGTGGCGCAACCTCTTCCCGATACTGTTCGGTCTTGGAGCGATTACCTACGCGCTCCACCCCGAAGGCGTTGTGGAATGGCAGAGGCGGCGCGTGATCGAGCTCGTTGTCGACCGGCGCAAGCATCGAGAGGCGGTCGGCTGACGTGGCTGTTGTGGAGGCTTGCGGGATCAGCAAGCGCTTCGGTGGCATCGTCGCACTCGACGACGTCTCGATCGTGGTCGAGCAGGGCGAGGCCGTCGGCCTCGTGGGACCCAACGGCGCCGGGAAGACTGCGCTGTTCGACTGCCTGAACGGTGTGCGCCACTGCGACTCGGGGGAGGTCCGTTTCGAGGGGCGGCTGATCAACCGGCTGCCGGTCTACGAGCGTGCCCGCCTCGGCATCGGGCGCACGTTCCAGCGGCTCGAGCTGTTCGCCGGGATGAGCCCACGCGAGCACTTGATGGTCGCAGAGCGGGTGCATCGGGCCGACGGCCGGCTCTGGAAGGACCTGATCGGCCGCGGACGGGCGAGAGCGACGGTGGCACGCGTCGAGGAGCTTCTTGTCGAGCTCGGCCTCGAGGAGGTCGCCGACGACCCGATCGAGACGCTCAGCCAGGGGCACGGGCGGCTGGTCGAGCTGGGGCGCGCGCTCGTCCAGGACCCGCTGCTGCTTCTGCTCGACGAACCGGCTTCCGGCCTGGACACGCGCGAGACGGCCGCGTTCGCAACGATCCTGCTCGAGGTACGGGCCCGCCGCACGACGGCCATGCTTCTCGTCGAGCACGATCTCGACCTCGTCCGGCGCGTCGTCGAGAGGATCTACGTGCTCGACTTCGGCAAGCTGATCGCATCCGGTCGGGTCGATGAGGTGCTTGCCGAACCCGTGGTGCGCCGTGCCTATCTCGGAGATGTCACATGAAAGAGGATGGCGGGAGGCCCTCCGCCGTGACGGCCTCCTCCGTGGCGGCCTCCTCCGTGGCGGCGCCTCCCGCGCTCGAGCTTCGTGGCGTCTCGGCCGCCTACGGTCGTTTCCGGGCGCTGTTCGGCGTGTCGCTGTCGGTCCCGGTCGGTTCGGTCACCGCGCTCGTGGGCCCCAACGGCGCCGGCAAGTCCACGATCGCCCGTGTCGCGACCGGGCTCGTGCCATTGACCAAGGGCCGGATCTTCCTCGCCGGCGGGGACGTGACCGGTCTTCCGACGTGGAGGCTGGTTCGCCTCGGCGTCGCCCACGCGCCCGAGGGGCGTTCGGTGTTCGCGACCTTGGACGTCGAGGACAACCTTCGCCTCACCTTCATGCGCGCCTTCGGCCGCAAGGGCATCGGCGAAGCACTCGCGCACGCCTTCGAGCGCTTTCCCCGGCTCGCCGACCGGCGGCGCCAACTCGCGGGCACGCTTTCGGGAGGTGAGCAGCGCATGCTCGCGCTTGCCCGCGTTCTTACCGTGCCGCCGAAGCTGCTCGTTGTCGACGAGCTCTCGCTCGGGCTCGCCCCGCGAGTAGTAGACGACGTGTACCGGGCGCTGCGGGAGATCCGCGACGCGGGCACTTCGCTTCTCGTCATCGAACAGCAGCTGCCCCGGGCGCTGGAGCTGGCGGAGCAACTGGTGGTCCTGCGCAAGGGCCAGGTCGTCGAGGCCGGGCCCGTGGACAAGCTCAGCGACCTGGCCCGGGAACTGCTGCCCCGACCACCCGAGAACTCATAGTTCCTAGCAGCCGGGTGGCTCCTTCCCGTCGGCTAGTCCGAGGAGCCCGCAGATAGTCACCTTGGCCACGAGCCACCTGGCGTGCTGGTAGACGGCGAGACCACCCGAAGCCGGAAGAAGCGCCGAGTGCTGAGGGCTGAAGATGTCGTAGGTCACCGCGGCGCAGGGACTCGGAACGTCATGGTCCTTGCAGGCGGTTCCCCGCTCGATTGTCACCTTGCTCACCGTCGCACCTGCGGCCTCTTTCGCGAGTGTGCTCTTGAGCGTCGACGTCATCGCCGCCTCGAGCGTCGAGCCGTCCTGGATGACAGCCAGTTTGGGCTTCACCGTGGGATTCGCGAGATCGAACAGCACCGCGTAGGCGTGCTCTATCGCGGCTGTGGACGCGGCCGGCGACGGAAGCGTCGTGGTAGTAGTGGTGGTGGTGGAGCTGCAGGCAGCCAGCCCGAGCGCGATGGCCGCGGTGGCACACACCGCGGCGACGCGGCGAGGCCGTCTGGTCGCCGGCCGGGTGTGGCCGCCGCGAGCTCGCAAGCCCGGAGGGTGCTCCGCCGAACGGCTCGCTCGAGGGGTTCGCGGCCGCGAGGGCCGATACGGTCGGTTGGTCAGCACGCGCCAAGTCTATGGGTCGCGACCTGGCTCCTGCGTGGGTTCTGTGGTGCCCCGGCGATGTCCGAACACGTCAAGGCACCCGCCTGCTCGCGGCGCAGATCACCGGTACGCTGCGGTCCAGTGAGCATCTCGACGAAACGAGGCGACGACGGCACTACCGGTCTCCTCTACGGCGGGCGGGTCAGGAAGGACTCGGCCCGCATCGAGATCAACGGTGCCATCGACGAGGCACAGGCGGCTCTCGGCTTGGCGCGGGCCGAGGTACGGGGCTCGAAGCTTGACGACGAGCTTGCAGGTCTCGAGCGGGGCCTGTGGGTCGTGATGGCAGAGGTCGCGACAGCGCCTCGCCATCGGCGCAAGCTCGTCGAGGGTGTGACGCTCGTCACCGGGGAGATGGTCGATGACCTGGAGCGCCGCGTGCACGAGCTCGAGGCCTCCAAAGCGATGCCGTCCGGGTTCGTCGTGCCTGGTCAGAGCCGGACAAGTGCGGCGCTGGACCTCGCCCGCACCGTCGTCCGACGTGCCGAGCGGAGTGCCGTCGCGCTCAGGAGCGACGAGGGCTCGCAAGTTGTGCCGTATCTCAATCGCCTGTCGGACCTGTGCTGGCTGCTGGCCCGCTCAACCGAGCAAGAACACCTGAAGGCTCGTGCCGGACGTGTGCGGACTCCCCGAGCAAAGGCATGATGGCTGTCATGCACACGCCCGCGACACTCCCGACCGAAGTCTCCGACTCCTGCCCCGATCGCGTCGAGGCTGTCGGCTGGGGCGCCCTTGAAGGCCTGCAGACCGCAAGGCCGGGCCTCGAGCTGGACATCGCCTGGTGCGAGCGAAGGCGGTTTGAGGCCAAGCTCGGTCAGACGCTCGTTTCACCGGGTGAGGCCGGGCGCGTGAATGTGGTCCTCGGCTTGGGGGATGCTGCGCGTCTCTGTGCGGCGAGGTTGCGTCAGGCGGCGGCGGCCTTCGCCGTGTCAACGGGTGACGCGAAGACCGTCGCATTGGACCTCACCGGGATCACGGACCTCGGCATCGGAGCAGAACAGGCCGTGGAAGGGGCAATCGAGGGCTTCTGGGGTGCCCGGTACCGCTACACGCGTTACCACTCCGGCGATCCGGATCCGCTCGAGTCGCTCACGATCGTGGTCGCGACCGAAGAGGTCCCTTCGGCCGAACGCGGCCTCGAGCGGGGCCGCGTGATCGCGGACGCGACATGGCTCGCGCGGGACCTTTCCAACGAGCCGGCCGGTGCGCTCGCCCCCGTTCAGCTTGCCGAGGTGGCCGTCGAGATCGCCGGGCGCAAGGGACTCGAGGCGACGATCCTCGACGAGGCCGCCATCGTGGAGGCTCGCCTTGGCGGCCTGCTCGGTGTCGCCGCGGGCTCGGCCCAGCCCCCGCGGCTCATCAAGCTCGTTTACGAACCGTCGCCGGCCCAGGCCCGAAGGCGCCCCGACGGCACCATTCCCACCGTGGCTCTCGTCGGCAAGGGCATCACGTTCGATTCAGGGGGACTGTCGCTGAAGACGTTCGAGGGCATGGTGACGATGAAGACCGACATGAGCGGCGCCGCCGCCGTGATCGCGACACTGGGCGCCTGCCGGGCGCTCGATGTCGGCGTCAGGGTGGTCGGCTTTGCGCCGACGACCGAGAACATGCCCGGCGGCCGGGCGATCAAGCCGGGCGACGTCCTCAAGATCCGCAACGGCAAGACCATCGAGGTCTTGAACACCGACTGCGAAGGTCGGCTCGTGCTCGCCGACGGCCTGTCACTCGCCGCCGAGGAGGACCCGGACGCCATTGTCGACCTCGCGACGCTCACCGGGGCTTGCGTGGTCGCCTTGGGCGCCAAGATCGCCGGGCTCATGGGCAATGACGATCGCCTGGTCTCGGCAGTCCAAGCCGCATCGGAGCGTGCCGGCGAGCCGACCTGGCGGCTCCCGCTTCCCGACGCCTATCGGTCCGACATCGACTCCGATGTCGCAGACATGAAGAACATGGGCAAGCGCGGATCGGCAGGCGCTCTCACCGCCGGCCTGTTGCTCCAGGAGTTCGTCGGGGATCGACCGTGGGCCCACCTGGACATCGCCGGCCCTTCACATTCGGAGGAGAATTCGGGCGAGCTCCGCAAGGGATCCACAGGTTTCGGGGTCCGTACGCTGCTCGAGTTGCTCTGCGCGTACGAGCCGCTCAGCTCACCCGCGGCCGGTGCCGCCGGAGGGAAGGTGGTCTCATGACCGGACAAGACGACACCGACACAACCGAGCCCGGGAGGCAAGCGGAGCCAGCCCCCTCGCCCGGGTTGCCCCCGTCCCCGGAGCCTTCCGGAGCCGCCGTGCCGCCTGAAGCCAAGGCGGCCGCCACCCTCGGCGCGAAGCCGGCGACGAAACGTGTCGGGGCCCGTTCCGCACCGCTCAAGGCACCAACGGCCGGCGCCGCAAAGAAGACCGGAGGCTCGGTCGCATCGGCCACCGTGGCACCGGTGCGACCGGCGACGCTCGCGATCGACATTGGAGCCACCGGGCTGAAGGCTTCCGTGCTGGACGCGGCCGGCAAGCTCGTCGCGGATCGCGTCCGTGTGCCCACGTCCTATCCCTGTTCACCCGAGGGGCTCCTCGACGTACTGGCTGCGCTGATCGCACCGTTGCCGGCCTTCGACCGTGTGTCGGTCGGCTTTCCCGGCGTCGTCCGCAAGGGTGTCGTGCTGACGGCGCCGCACTTTGTGACTTCCCGACCGGAGCCTGGATCGCCAGTGATATTCAAGCTGCTGGCCGCATGGACAGGTTTTGATCTCGCTGCCGCGCTGGAGGCACGCTTTGGCCATCCGGTCCGGGTCGCCAACGACGCAGACGTTCAGGGATTGGCGGTCGTGAGCGGTTCCGGGCTCGAGTTCGTCGTGACGCTCGGCACGGGCCTGGGTACGGCGCTGTTCCAGGATGGGAGGCTGGCGCCGCACCTCGAGCTGTCACAGCATCCGTTCCGCAAAGGCGACACCTATGACGAGCAGCTCGGCGACGCGACATTGCGGCGGATCGGCGTCAAGAGGTGGCGCAAGCGTGTCGAGGAGGCCTTCTCCAACTTCCACACGCTGCTCAACTACGACCGGCTCTACGTTGGAGGCGGCAACTCGCGGGTCCTGGCTGGCCATGTGGACCCATCTGTGACCATTGTCGACAACATTGCCGGCATCCTCGGCGGGATCAAGCTCTGGGAGCTGCCGGACAGCTGAGCGATCGGGCCGCCCGGCGGGATCTGTCGGTTCGGGCCTCAGCCGTTCTTGCCAGAGCCGGCACATTGGGCCGCCAGGGCAGATAGCAGATAGCGAAGTGGGACGCGGTTCGACTCGCTCAAGGTTGCCTCGAGCGGCTGCCAGGTCGTGTCCTCGTTGGCCGCCACAGCCGCCAGCGGGAGGGCCGCACGCATCTGGTCGAGCGCCTCTGTGTCGAGTCGCGCCGCCTGCGCAAGGCTGGTTTTGGCCGCTTTGTGCTCGGCTGCCAGCCCGCGCTCGACGTGCACACAGGCCTGGCTGGCCGTTGCCTGCGCGCCCTGATTCGCACAACCTGCCAGGACGCTGCCGAAAGACAAGGCGAGCACGACACAGCCTACGGCAAGCAGCGACCGCGCCAAGCTATTCCCCGAGCCAGGTTGGGGCTCTGTCGAGGAAGAAGCGGGTGACGGCGAGCGCCCGGTCGAAGGTGTCGCAGAGCAGCTCCTCTCCCGCGAGCACCCGCGCCAGCGACACCTGCTGCCTGGCGACGATGCTGAGGCGCCGGACCGGAGCATCTGTCACCGAGCCGAACGAGTCCGTCGCCGAGATCTCGAGCGGGAGCTCGACGCCCCCGACGCCCGCCAGATCGATGGCGAGGCGAAGCAGGTCAGGCCCCTTCGGCAGCGGCGGGACGCCCCAGTTGAAGGTCAGTGGGAAGAACCACTTGTCAGGGGGATCCTCGTCCTCGGGCAGAGCGACAACGGCGTCTTCGAAGTCGAGCAGCACACGGGGCTCCACCTCGAGAGCGAGGTGCAGGTCGATCGGCCCACCACAACCCTCCTCGGGGTGGAGGTCGACCTCCCAGAACTGGCGAAGGGAGTACGTCTCGACGAAATGCCGCTCGTCGTGCACATGGAACTTGTGATCGACCGCATGATCCTTGAGCTCGGCCACGTAACCGGCGACATCGATAACGGCCATTCGGCAGGCAAGCTTAGGCGAGCGTTCGGGCGTGGGTGGCACGCTACGGTTCGGTGGTGTGGACGGCGTCGAGCTTCTGCAGGTCCTTGGGGAGGCGGCCGATGCCGTCGCCGGTTCGCTGGACGGGCTCACCGACTGGGGCTTGGCCGGCACGCGGCCCGGGCAGTACCGGTCCGACCTCGTCGCGGACGCGGCGGCGGTTCGCGTTCTCACCGAGGCCGGCCTCGGGGTGCTGAGCGAGGAGTCCGGCTTCAGCGCGGGAGCGTCGGAGCGCGCGTTGCTCGCCGTGCTCGACCCGGTGGACGGCTCCACGAACGCGTCCCGGCACATCCCGTGGTTCGCGACCAGCATCTGCGTTCTGGACGAATCCGGACCCCTCGTGGCGCTGGTGGTGAACCAGGCGACCGGTGCCCGCTACGAGGCGGTGCGAGGCGGCGGCGCACGGCGGGATGGCGAGGCGATCACGCCCTCGCTCAAGGAGTCGCTCGGTCGCTCGCTGATCGGCCTGTCCGGGTACCCGCCCCGTTATCTCGGCTGGCGGCAGTACCGAGCGCTCGGAGCCGCCGCGCTGGACCTGTGCGCGGTCGCGGATGGGACATTGGACGGGTACATCGACTGCATGCGCGACGCGCACGGCAGCTGGGATTACCTCGGCGGTCTGCTTGTCTGTGCTGAAGCCGGAGCGGTGGTGGCCGACGCCGCCGGACGAGAGCTCGTCGTGCGGGACCATTCTGGTCGCCGCACACCCGTCGCTGCCGGTACCTCAGCGCTGCTCTCGGAGCTTCTCGCCGCCAGGGCGACGTGGCGCCGGTAGCCTTGATTCCCGATGTCCACGAGTGAGACCGAGTCCTCCCAGACCGAGTCCTTCGTCCCGCCACCAACGCCGCAGCTCTCGCTCCTGCTCGAGCTTCAGGAGGACGACCTGGCACTCGATCGCCTCGCCTACCGCCGCCGTGGGCTTGCCGAGCGTGTCGCCGTCTCCGAGCTCGGCTCGAGGCTTGCCGAGCTGGCTGCCCGCGTCGCCGAAGCTCAGGAACAGCGCGACAAGCTCGCCTCGCAGTTGCTGACCCTCGACCAGCGTTCCGAGGCGGTCGGTGCTCGGATCGCGACCATCGAGCAGCGGTTGCGCTCTGGGCGGGCCGGTTCATATCGCGACGAGCAGGCGATGGGCGAGGAGGTGGCATCGCTGGCCCGTCAGCGCCGGGAGATCGAGGACCAGGAGCTCGAGGTCATGGAGGCACTGGAGCCATTCGACCAAGAGCTGACCGCTCTCACACAGGCCAACTCCTCGGCCGCAGGGGAGCTGGCCCTCGCCCGTGAGCAGCTCGGCATTGCAGAGGCGGTCATCGACGACGAGACAGCGACGATCCGCGCGGCTCGGGATCAACTGGTAACCCGCGTCGCGCCCGAGCTTCTGGCCAGCTACGAACGTCTCAGAGCCAAGCTGGGCGGCATCGGGGCCGCCCGCCTCGTGGGTGGTGCCTGCAGTGGTTGCCACCTGCAATTGCCGGCGGGGGAGCTGCACAGACTGCGCCACGCCGCTCCCGGTTCGGTTGTCTACTGCGACCAGTGTGGGCGGATACTCGTGCTGACGAGCGACCAGGCGGATCGCTAGCAGCCGATGCTGCTGCTCGTCCGTCACGGCCAGAGCAGGGCCAATGCCGCCGGGCTCCTCATCGGAAGGGCCGATTCGCCCCTGACCGGGCTTGGGCACCAACAAGCGGTTGCTCTCGGTGAGGTGTTGGCTTCACGCGGTGTTGCTGCCGGCCGCATCCTCACCAGCCCGCTTCAACGTGCCATGAAGACCGCCCAGGTGATCGCCGCGGCCTATGCGAGTGTCATCGAGCCTGCAGCACTGCCCCAGGTGAAAGTGGACGGGCGTTTCGTCGAGCTCGACTATGGCGAGCTCGACGAAACGGCACCCTCGGAGCTCCCGCCAGGGCTCTGGGACCGCTGGCGCTCGGACGCCGCTTGGCGACCACCTGGCGGTGAGACCCTCGGCGAGGTCAGGGCCAGGGTGAGCGCCGCCTGTGAGGAGCTGTCTGCGGAGGCAGCCCGCAGCGACGTCGTCGTCGTGAGCCACGTGTCGCCGATCAAGGCGGCCGTCACGTGGGCGCTCGGCGGCGGGCCCGAGCTCTCGTGGCGGCTGTCGCTCGGGGTCGCATCGATCACTCGGATCTCGACGGGCGGTCCCGTAGGCCCGGCACTGGTCAGCTTCAACGAGACGGCACACCTCGCCGGTCTCGGGTGATCGCAGGCTCGTCTCGCTGCGCGCCGAGAAGCGACCGTCCCCCCGGGTTCCTCAGCCCTCTGGCGGGCACCCAGGGGAAGTTCCGACGCCGATCAGCCGTGAGGGCCGTCGCAGGTGACCGGGTCTTGTGACCAGGAGCGAAAGCGCCCGAGCGTCAGTGCTGGGTTGCTTCGACGTCGAGAACCTTGGAGTCGTCCGGAACACCGAGGCCGATCTCGATCTTGCGGCTCTTTGCCGAGGCTGCGACCGGTACCGTGACTGTCAGCACGCCGTGCTCGTATTGAGCGGCTATGTGGTCGGCGTCCAAGCCCTCGCTGAGGAAGAGTCGACGGGTGAATGTTCCCTGGGGACGCTCCACGACGAGAACCTCGTCACCCTCAGAAGGTACCCAGGAGCGCTCGGCCTTGATCGAGAGCACGTTCCTCTCGATTGTCAGATCGAGGCTGGCGGGATCGATGCCAGGAAGGTCGACACGAACGATGAACTTCTCGCCCTTGCGGTAGACGTCGAGAGGCACGGACGCTCGAGCGTTCCACGTCGGCTGTGTCAGCCGATCGATCTCACGAAATGGATCGAAACGCATCATCATGACTGCTGGTCTCCTTACTGAGAATAGTCATTATCACTTCTGTTGACAGTATAGAACTCAGCTTTTCGGTAAACAACCACTCATCATGGGTTGTGATCTGGGCCTCAGACGCCGTTGAGGCCGGTGTCAGCCGCGTCTTCGGCCACGTGCGAGAATGGCTCCGGTGATGGCGAGTCGGCCGGGTGGCCGCGGCCGGGGCGGTGTTTCGGCACCGCAGCCGGCTGAGGAAGGTCGGGGCTCCACAGGGCAGGGTGCTGGCTAACGGCTAGTCGGGGCGACCCGCAGGACAGTGCCACAGAGAACAGACCGCCGATGGCACGGCATGCCGTGCACAGGCAAGGGTGAAACGGTGCGGCAAGAGCGCACCAGCGGCCGGGGTGACCCAGTCGGCTTGGTAAACCCCACCCGGAGCAAGGCCAAACGTGGGACGGGCGGCCCGCCCGATGTCCCCAGGTAGGCCGCGTAGATGGATGGCCACCCCGCCGGTACCGGCTTGCCGGCCGGCGGACAGAACCCCGCCTACAGGCCGGCTCGCCATCACCACCCTCTTGACCAGGGGTTTTGGGTGCCGGGCTCCCCGGCGTGACACGTAGGTGACACACGAGGACCGAGCACTTCGTCGACCGCGGCACGCGTCCGGTTTTCGCTGTCGGGCCAAAGATGCGAGTACGTGTCGAGCGTCTCTGCCGCGCTGGCATGGCCCAGTCGGGCCTGTACGACCTTGACCGACTCCCCGTGGCGGATCAGTAGTGAACAACCGAACTGGGAGAAGCCCGCTGGGTGCAGAACGATCCTTCTTGCTCGCTTCGGGGTAACGGTCGGGGACCGTGGGGCCGGCCAGGACGGCTCGGGGGCGACAGGGAGCGCCTGGCTCAACAAACATAGTGTGCGCCTGGGAAAACGGTTTTCGCCGCCCTCAGGTGACCACACTGCTGACCTGTCGCAAAGAGAAGTGCCGCTCTACCGGCATGCCCTGCGACCGGGGTCGTCCATGTCTCTGGCCGCACTGTCCGTGGGCATAAATGTGGTCCTCGGTCACATGTACCCTCGGGCCTCGACCCCGGGCCGGACCAGGTACCCGGCGACCGTCTGGCAGTGCGCGCCGGACTGGTCGGCCAGCTTCCGGACCGTTCAGCGATTTCGACAGCAATGGCTCCTCCGCTTCACAGCCGGCACAGGGCTTTGGTCTCGGGGCACCCCGGGCTCGCGCTGACCTTGCCCCTCGGCAGCTGGCACTGAGCGCGACGCTCTGTACTCCGCGTTATACTCGGTAGACGAGTAAAATGTCCATCTACGGGATGATGACCGAACTACGGCGGGCCACGGGGGCCGTTGCAGTTCTCCGGGCCGTCCACGGACGACCGGGCATCGAGCGTGTAGCCGTAGCTCGTGAGACCGGCATGACGAGCGGTTTCGTCACCGAGACCGTGGTCCGTCTCGCCGCCCTCGACCTGGTCACTGAGCGCCCGGCACCGCCTACCGGTGGACGCGGCCGGCCCACGACGACCCTCCATCCCCATCCACGAGGGCCGCTCGTGGTCGCCGCCGCTATCGGCCACGAGACCTGGAAGCTCGCCGTGGCGCAGCTCGGCGGGAGTGAGGCGGTCCGGGCCGAGCGAGCGCACCGACGGGACCCCGACCAGGTCTTGGGCGAGCTGGGGGAGGCATTGGGGTCCGTCCGCAGGCGTTACGGTCGCCGCATCCGGGTAGTCGCCGTCTCTGTTCCCGGGACCGTGGTCGACAACCACCTCGCCCAAGCGGCGAACCTCGGTTGGGACGACATCGACCTCGGCGTGCTCTGGCCGCGCGAGCGAGACGGCCGGGCCCTTCTAGCCGGCAACGACGCCAGCTTTGCCGCCATAGCCGAAGCGCGTCGCGGAGCTGCGGTGGGCGCCGGGTCGGTCCTGCACCTGTACATAGACGCCGGTATCGGCGGTGCCGTCATCGAAGGCGGCCGGCTTTTCCTTGGAGCGACCGGCACCGCCGGCGAGTTCGGGCATATGCCCTTCGGTGACCCAGCCCAACAGTGCCGCTGTGGTGCACGAGGGTGCTGGAACACCACCCTCGACGGCGCCGCCCTCGCCCGTGCCCTCAACCAACCGCAACCTACCGACGAGGTCAGCTACCTCCGCCACGTCCTCGCCGTCGCCCGGGCGGCACCTGTCGTCCCTCATAAAGAAGTCGGTGCCGTCCAGGCGATGGCAGGCTCAGCCGGACGGGGGGTTGCCGGTCTAGTCAACGCCTTCGACCCCGACATCGTCACCTTCGGCGGCTTGGGGCGCGAGTTGCTCGAGGTTGCCGGCGACCACGTCTACGCGGCCTACCTCGCCGGCCTCATGCACTTCCGCCACTTCGCGCCTCCGCCGCTCGTCCCCGCCCACTTCGGCGACGACGCCCCCCTGGTCGGCGCCACCGAGGAAGCCTTCTCCGCGTTCCTCACCGAGGAGGGCCTGCGTTCATGGTCACCCCGCAGCCAACGGTCAGCCGACCTATGAACGGACAGGCCGGGGAGACACCCGAGAGCACTGGGCACCTAAGGCAAAGGAAATCATGACCGCATTGCTTGCGCTGGTCACGGTCGTGTCATGGGGGACGTGGATACCACTGGCCCAGGCGGTGCCCGGCGTGCCCCAACGCTCGCGGACGTTTTATGTGACGGTCGGCAACGCCGTTTTTGCCGCCGGTGCTCTGGTCGTCAGCGGCGGCCACCTCTCCTTCGGTTGGCGCGAGTTCTGGTTGCCTTTCGTCGGAGGCCTGGTCTGGACGGCGGG
>PLIM01000190.1:19119-19244 GCA_003139355.1 Acidimicrobiaceae bacterium
GCAACGGCGCTCGTGCTCGTCTTGGTGGGGGTGCTCTTGATCGTGAGCTCGCAAGAAGAGCGTCCAGCCAAGGCACTGGTCCCGGGCGCCGCACCAGCCTCGGGCCGCAAGCCGGCCGGGGCCAC
>PLIM01000014.1 GCA_003139355.1 Acidimicrobiaceae bacterium
GTCGCATCTGTCGGAACGTGATCGTTGCGTCGACCTATGCTCCGCTCTTGGTCTTCTTCGGTCTGCGCATGACGACGAAACCGGGCGGCCTGGCCGCCGCCTTCCTTTCGATCGCCATCACGGTGGCTGCTCGTCTCGGCACAGGCCTTCTGTACGCAGTGAACCCCTTTGCCTTCGAATGTCTCTTTGCCGGCCAGCTCTGCATCGTGCTCGGCTATGCGGTTGTGCCGCTCACCGTGGGGGCGCTCCTCGAAGCGGCATCGAACCGCCGCCACATCCCTCATCCGGCGCTCTGAGCAACAGTTCTCGTGGCGTGTGGCTCCCACTTTCTATTGATCCTGGCGTCCATTGCGGGGTCGGTGGTCGTAGTCGCCTCGGGAAGGCTGCGAGCGAGGCCATGTCTCGCCGTGACCGGACTCCCCGCTGCCGCGCCCAGCGCCAACCTGCTTGTTCCAGGGCTCCTCGTCCATACCAAGGCGGCGGACACGAATGTACAGCTGGCTGCCTACCGGATGTAAGGCGACCTGGGCATCGAGCTGTACGTCAACGTCGCAGCGCCGCACGGCTTTGTCCCATCCGTCCCGGTGGAGCCAAAGAGCCTGCTCTCGGGTTGGTCGGTTGTGCTGCTGGTAGTGGTGCTCGCCAGCCTCGTGGTCGTCGTTCTGAACTCCGCTCGACGCCGGAGGAGCCAAGAACCTGCGGCACAGAGGACGCGATCGAGCAGGCCGTAGGCGATGTCGACCGGGAGTTCTCCGATCGGCCCGCGGTTCAGCCCATAGGCGGTCGACGCGAGCATCGGCGCGAGTCGATGGCGGGAGCCTCGCTCGGCCACTGCGGACAGTTCCAGAGTCTGCGTCATGCCGTCGGGGTCGATGTAGAGGGGTGTGCTCCGTGAGCTCGGACGTCCGGGCGATCGCCGTCGCTGTCGACGACGTCGTGCAGGCACCCGAGTTGAGTACAGGACGTAGCCGAGGGCGATGGCTCGCGTCCGGGCTGCTCGGACGCGGCGCATGGTTCTACATCCTGGCTATGGCCGCCATCAGCGCCTTCAACTTCGTTTTCCATGTCGTGATGAGCCGACTGTTGGGTCCGGGGCACTATGGCGCGCTCGGTGCGATCCTCAACCTGATCACGATCTTGGCGGTTCCCCTCGGGGCCATCCAGCTCGCTGTGACCCAGGGTGTCGTCGCACGGCTGAAGAGCGGAGGCGCGTCGCTGCGAGCCCTGGCGGGGAAGTCGATCGTCGGCGGACTCGTTGCCACGGCAGTCTTCTGGTGCGTGACCCCTCTGCTCGATAGCTTCTTGAGGCTCGGATCACCGGCGCCTCTCCTTTTTCTCGGGCTCTGGCTTCCCCTGGGCATCATGGCCGCAGTGGTGCAGGGCGCGTTGATTGCCGAGCTCCGCTTCATGCCCGTGGCCGTGGCGACGTTCCTCGGGGGTGGCCTTCTTCGCCTCGCCGTCGGCAGCGGTCTCGTCCTCGCCGGATTCGGGTTGGTCGGTGCCGTCGCGGCGACGGTCATCGGTCAAGCGGTCACGACTGGCATGCTGCTCTTCGTCGCCCGCAAGGAGATCCGTCTCGTTTCTGACGACCCGGTCCGGATAACTATTCGCGACGCCACGCTGTCGATCGCCGCACTCGCCGGGTTAACGATGTTCACCGGCATTGACACCATTCTTGCCCGTCACTTCCTCGATCCGGTGCCTGCCGGTCTCTATGCCGCCGCAGCCGTTGCGGGCCACATCGCCATGTTCCTGCCTGGCGCTCTCGTCATGGTTGTGTTCCCTCGCCTGGTCGCTGACGGGGGAGTCGGTCCTAAGAGCAGGAAGACCCTCGCCGAGGCGTTCGGGCTCATGACGGTGATCGGACTTGGGGCCACGGCGGTGCTTGCCGGTGTCCCGAAGCTTGTCGTCCGGCTGCTCTTTGGTGCCGCCTACGCGCATGCCGCCGAAGCGGTGGGCGTACTCGCACTTGCGTCCGCCCTCTTCGGCCTGATCACGCTCCTGACCTACCTCCACATCGCCCGGAGGTCGCTGGTGGCGCTGATGAGCTGGATCGGTGTCATCCTGGCGACGGTCCTCATCTCTATCTTCCACGGCGACATCAAGGCGATCGCCCTTTCCATGCTGGTTGTCAGTGTGGCGGTGCTTCCTCTCTGCCTCGTGCCCGCGGCAAGAGCGCTGTTTCGTGCCAGGTCAGAGGAGGGAGCGCGAAGCATCGAGCCGATCGACCTCCCCGACCCAGAAGTCGATATCACACTGGTGGTCCCCTTCTACAACCCCGGTAGGCGTCTTGGCACCCACGTAGGCGAGGTCGTGGAAACTCTCCGCGCCAAGGACGTGACCTTCGAGGTCATCGCGGTCTCCGACGGCTCGACCGACGGGAGTGAGGCGTTGCTCGTCGACCGCGAGCACGTTCGAGTCCTCCGGCTCCCGAAGAACCAGGGCAAGGGGGCAGCGCTCCGGCTTGGCCTGACGCAGGGGAGAGGCCGGTACCTGGGCTTCATCGATGGTGACGGTGACATCCCAGCGGGCCAGTTGAAGGACTTCATTGCAGCGATTCGCGACGCGAAGCCAGATATCGTGCTCGGCAGCAAGCTCCATCCGGACTCGGAGGTCGTCTACCCGCTGCTGCGACACCTCTACTCCTTCGCCTACCAGCAGCTCAACCGCGTGCTGTTCGGTCTGTCCGTCCGGGACACGCAGACCGGCGTCAAGCTGATCCGTCGAGACGTGCTCGTAGCGGTCCTGCCGAGGATGCTGGAGAAGCGCTTCGCGTTCGACCTGGAGCTGCTCGTGGTAGCCAGGCGGGTTGGCTACCGGCGCTTCGTCGAACTACCCGTGCAGATCCGGGAGCGGTTTGCGAGCACGATCTCGCCGAAGACCGTCTATGGCATGCTCGTGGACACTGCGGCCATCTTCTACCGGCTCAGGGTGCTCCGCTACTACGGGCCGTCGCAGACAGAGCCAGTTGCGGGCAGCGATGGGCCCCTTGTTGCTCAGGTGGACAGCCCGGCACTAATCCAGTTCCCCTCATCGGGTCTTCCCGTGAGCAGCAACCCTGACCTTCGCACAGAGCTGGCGGACTGATGCGGATACTGGCTTACAACTGGCGTGATCTGACACACCCTCAGGCAGGTGGGGCGGAGGTCTATCTCCAGTCGGTGGCGGCCGAATGGGTGAGGAGTGGTCACGACGTCACGATCTTCTGTGC
>PLIM01000104.1 GCA_003139355.1 Acidimicrobiaceae bacterium
AGAGCCAGAGGCCGGTGGACCAAGAAGAGCTAGGCAGCCTCAGGAACCGCTGAGCGCCGCAACACGGTCGGCCAAGGATCCGTCGCGGAGGTACCGGCATGTGTCCGCGAATCCCGGCCTCGGGCCCCGCCAGCACAGCTCGTCCACGTCGCTCAGCAGCGTCCGCTCGATCCGAAGAGTGGCAAGCACCCGGAACAGGACCGCCGACCCGCGCTCGGCGGCCAGCCGGCCAGCGAGCGTAGGGGCACTGCGCACCGCCCGGACGACCTCGGGGTCCCAGTCCGCGACATCGTCCGGAATGGAGTCGATGTGGCCGTAACGGGCGAGAACTGTTGAGGCCGACTGGCGGCCCCAGCCGGAAAGGCCGGGGAACCCGTCGGCGCTGTCGCCGACGAGCGCGAGCCAGTCGGGTATCGATGCCGGGCCGACCCCGTAACGGGCCCGGACGCCGTCTTCGTCGGTGACGACCCCTGTGCGGCGGTCGAGTTGGACCACGCGCTTGGCGACGACGCTCTGGGCCAGGTCCTTGTCGGGCGTGCAGATGAGCACCTGATCGACCCGAGGGTCTTCTCCGGCGACGGCCGCGGCCGACGCGAGGGCGTCGTCGGCCTCGAGATCGATCATCGGCCAGACCATCACGCCAAGTGAGTCGAGCGCCTCCTCCAGGAATGGGAACTGGGACCCGAGCTCCGGCGGTACCTCGGCACCGGTCTTGTAGCCGGCCCACAAGTCGTTGCGAAACGACTCGATGACGTGATCGGTCGCGACCCCGAGGTGAGTGACGCCCTGGGAGAGAAGCGAGGCCACCGACCAGATCACGCCCCGGGTTGCCGCCATTTCGGTACCGTCGGCCGCGACGCTCGACGGCCGGCCGAAGAACTGGCGGAAGAGCTCGTAAGTGCCATCGATCAGATAGACCTGCACGGTGTCAGCCTGCCAGGTCGAGAGCCGTGGCCGTGACGTACGCTCGTCAGGACCGCTGCTGAAGGCCCGGCGGTGAGCCGGAGAGCCTGTCGGTCCGGCGCCATACCACCAAGAGTGGCCGGACGATCACGTAGGGCGCTATCATGTGTCACGGTGCAGATACTCATTGATGAATTCCCTTGGCCTAGGAGCAAAGGTCGTGCATACAAACGAACGGTTGGAAAATCGGCATGTTGTCGCGGACGCCGGCGATGAGGGCTTCACTCTGATCGAACTTCTTGTCGTCCTGCTCATCATCGGAATCCTGCTTGCCATCGCGATCCCCACGTTCCTGTCTACGACGAAGACTGCGACCAACACCTCAGCGCAGGCGAATCTCAAGACGGCGCTCGCCGGGGCGGACACCTTCTTCACCACAGTCGGCGGACAGTCCTACGCGTACATCGACTCCTCTGCGGCAGGGACGTCGACGATCAGTTCGATCGGGACCGGTCTGACCTACGTCTCGGGCTCGACGGCCGCAGCCGCTTCGTCAGGTGCCCAAGTGATCAGCCTGTACGTAGCCAGCAGCGGAAACGCCATCGTGCTGACCGCTTTGGCGCACGGCTCTTTGGACTGCTGGGGGATCCTGGACATAAAGTCGCCGCTCGCCTCAGGGTTGTTCAACGAGACGGCGACGGGGACCTACTACTTCGTGGTGAAGAGCTCGAGCATGTCCACGTGCATTGCCCAGAACGTTGCGCCGACGGCCGCCAACGTCTCGGCGACCGCATTCCCGCACGGCTGACCGACCCGGTTCCAGCGCCGGCGCGTCAGGCGCTGGTCGGTCACAGCCGATAGTGCCACGCGTCGTCCACCGGGCCGTCCCGGAGACAACAATGAGGTACCGATTCGCGCAAGAGTGGTTCCTATCGGCTGGATGACCGAGCGTGGTCAAGGCACAACGGGAGGACAGATGATTGCGGCGTTCTCAGTAAGCCCTGCTGGCACGGAGGAAGTCGGTGCTGCGGTCGCGCAAGCGGTGAGGCTCGTTCGCGAGAGCGGGTTGCCGAACGAGACCAACGCCATGTTCACCAACGTCGAAGGCGAGTGGGACGAGGTGATGGCGCTCATCAAATCGTGCGTGCTGCGCCTGGCGGAGGACTCCCCGCGCATATCAGCGGTCATCAAAGTCGACTACCGACCCGGCGTGACAGGCGCGCTGGTCTCCAAGGTCGAAACCGTCGAGCGTCACCTGGCCGAGCCACCGCCATAGCAGGCCGGCCGGTCGCGGCGACAGGGCCGCTATGTCTGTACCCGAGCCGACCTGGCCGTACCGGGCGTCAAGGGCCGGAGGCGGGCTCGGCACCCTCGGCGTACTCGAGTGCCCAGAGCGCCGCCACTTCGGCGACGCGTTCCTCGGCCTCGCGGAGCCTGTGGACAAACGGTCCTCGCGGGTCCTCGATCACTTGATCGACCACTGCCTGGTAGTCGGCCGACGCGTCGCGAAGGGCTTGCTGGGCGGCTCGAGCCTTCTCGGAGAGGTTCACCATTGTTCGGTCATGATAGGCCGCCGCGTTGGCACCCAGCTGTCGCGGCCGTCGGCCAACTGGCGGCGACGGGGCGATGTACTCGGCTAGGGCAGACCCCGGTGGCGCCCGCCGAAGAGGCCACGTCTCTCGTTGGGAGCGTCGCCTCCAAATGGCCAGGTTCGCTGAGCGACTCTCTCGGCGATGAAGCTGGCCAGGTCTCCGACGCTCGTGTCGGTCGGCAATGTGCCCGCGTTCCGCCAGGTTGTGGGTTGAAGGCTTGACGGGCCCGGGTCCGGCCACCCGTAGTACCAGCACTCCGGGTCGAGCCAGAACCCGACGACAGTCCCGGGCGCGTACACCCGCAGAAGCTCCTCGTTGTCGGGGTCCCAGTCGACTGCTGTTGATTCGACGCGAAGGCCGATGAGGTCGCTGAGAAGCTGGACGAGAGACTTCTGGAAAGCCTTTGCACGTTTCTCGCCGTCGACATCCTCGTCGTTGGGAATCAGCCTCGAGTGGTCTTCATCGATGAGCAGCTCGGCACTGAGATACCAGGCGATCTGCCGCGCCCGACCGGTCAGCAAACCTGTCGTCGCAGAGACTTCCGCGTCGAGCTCGGCAGCCAAGCGGTCATGCTCGTCGGTCTGGAGGTGGCTGCACCAGTCCCTCCACAGGAGAGGTCGAAGGTTCCCGAGCCGAACGCGGTCGGCGAAGTCAACCGAAGCGGGACCAACTGGCTCGGCTGTCTCGCCCGGGTCCTGGAGCAGCCCCTCGATCCGCGCCTGGAGGTACTCACTCATCGGCGAATCGCCAAGGACCGCACTCGTCGGCAACCTCGGCAACCTCGGCACTTGATCCGACGTCGCGCCCGAGTCAGGCGCGGGCTGTGCGATCGTCGGCTGTTGCACCGCGGTCGGATCTGGTCCCGCCATCTTCTCTGTGAAGGTGCCCTCGTCGAGGAGTTGGATCCACCGGCACCACCGGTAGCGCGACGCAGCGTTGAGCACGCTCTTCGCCACCGTGGCGAGTTTCAGCTCTTGAAACGTGGCAACTGGATGATTCGCCCGCTCCGGGAGATCGGGCCACGAAGCGACCAGGTTGTGCCCGCTCGCGTCGCTGGTCACCTCGTATGTCGTCATCGTCGGCCCACCTGGCAATAATGCGGCTGCACCGTCAGTCGGCGACGCCGACCTGGTCCCGTCCGCTGGCTTTCGCGAAGTACACCGCCTTGTCGGCAAGTTCCACCAAACGAGCCGAAGCGCGGTCGGCTCCGGACAGGAGCACGACGAGCTCCTCGCTCCAGCAGGTAAACGTGGCACTGGAACTGGTCGCCAGGAAACAACGGACCTGCCCACCAGACTCGCGGGGCCAACTCGATAGCGCGCGAAGTGTCCAGGGGCACGACTCCTATCATCCCACCTTTCGGTTTCAAGGTTCCCCTCCTGTACGGTCGTTCAATGACCGGGGTGCTCGAGAAGGAGGTTCTGTGCAAGTCCTCATTGCTTACGGGTCCAAGCGTGGAGGCACCGCCGGGCTCGCCGAGATGATCGGCGACGAGCTGGCAGCGGCCGGGCTGAAGACCGCCGTCAAGCCGGCTCGCGAGGTTCGGAGCCTCGATGGCTTCGACTCCGTCGTGATCGCCGGCGCTCTGTACGCCACACGCTGGCACCGTGACGCCCGCCATTTCGCCCGCCGACACGCCGAGGCGTTGCGCGGGCGGCCGGTCTGGCTCGTGAGCAGCGGCCCGCTCGACGATTCTGCCGTCGCTGGCGCCATCCCGCCCGTCAAGCACGTCGCTACGGTGATGTCGCAGGTCGGCGCCCGCGGCCAGGTGACCTTCGGAGGCCGCCTCGAGTCCACCGCGAAAGGCTTCCCGGCCAGCGCGATGGCCAAGAGGAAGGCAGGTGACTGGCGCGACCCCACGCACGTGCGCACTTGGGCGTCGACGGTGGCCGAGGAGCTCGGCCAGCTCTGAGAATCTGTCTGTGGTGACGACGGGCCGGCCGACGGACATGACGCCGGCCGGGACTACTCCTAGAGTTTGGCCATCGTGACCGTTCTCCGATACGTGACGATCGATTGCAGCGACTCGAAAAGGCTCGCCGCGTTCTGGGCGGCGGTGCTCGGTTGGGCGGTGGTGTACGACGAGGCCGATGGCGCCCTGGTAGCCGACTCGGCTGGCGGCTATCCACAGCTTTACCTGCAGCCGGTCCCGGAGCCGAAGGCCGGTAAGAACCGCGCTCATGTGGACTTGGAAGCGGATGATCTCGAGCACGAGATCGAACGGCTCTGTGCCTTGGGAGCGACCGTGATCTCGAGGAGCTCACCGCCCGGCGGAGCCGAGGCCGCGGTCATGGGGGATCCGGAGGGAAATGAATTCTGCGTTGCCGAATCGGGAGGCCGATAGCCACGCGGCCTTGCTCGCCAGATAGCGTTCACTGAGTGTCAGGCGGCTCGCTGGACCACGTCCGGGCCAACGCCGAGGCTTGGGAGGCGCGCCACGACGATCAGTTGAAGCTGGCCCAGCGCCAATGGTCGGCGACCGAGCCAACCTGGGGCGTCTTCGGCGTCCCCGAGAGCGTCGCCGGGATACTGCCGGCGCATCTCGACGGCGCGAAGGTGGTGGAGCTCGGGTGCGGCACAGGGTACGTCTCCGCCTGGCTCGCGCGCCTGGGCGCGCTGTCCATAGGTGTCGATCCCACCGCGGGGCAGCTGCGCATCGCGCGACAGTGCCAGGACGAGTTCGGGTTGTGGTTTCCTCTCGTGCGCGCTGCCGGCGAGCAGGTTCCCCTGCGGGACGCGTCCTTCGATCTCGTCATCAGTGAATACGGCGCTGCGATCTGGGCTGATCCGTATCGATGGATCCCCGAGGCGGCACGCCTGCTGCATCCCGGCGGTGAGCTCGTCTTTCTGGGTAACAGCACACTGTTGATGCTCTGCACGCCCGACGAGGATGGCGTCGCTGCAACCGATCGCCTGCTTCGGCCTCAGTTCNNTCGAGTGGCCCGACGACCCGACGGTCGAGTTCCACCTCGGTCATGGCGACTGGATCCGACTGCTACGCGCCAACCGGTTCGAGGTCGAGGATCTCATCGAGCTCCGCCCGCCCGCTGGCGCTACCAGTGACTGGCCCCTTGTCGACTCCGAATGGGCCAGCCGATGGCCGTGCGAGGAGTGCTGGCGAGCCCGGCGGAGGTGAGCCTCGGCTTGCTGTCGCCTCGACGAACCGCGTTGGCCCCCCTTTCGACCGACAGTCCGGCTCTCACGATCGCCCCCAGTCGTACCGGACGGTACCTTCACTGCTCATGCTCTCGAGGAACAGCTGAGCACATGACTACGTCCACGACTGTCGAGCGAACATCGGGACGCAGGTCGGCGCGTATCGAGACCTGATCGCGGCAGCGGAAGCTGTCGATGCAAGGGGGAAGACACCTCTGGGTTTCGCGATCGGCTAGTTCGAACCTCTCTTCTTCAACAACTATGGTCATCGTTCTCGATGCTCTGTTCTGTCACCGAAGCAGGACGATGGAGGGCAAGGACGGGAGTCCGCTCAACGAGGTGAGAGTCCTCTGCAATTCGTTGATGTTCCACGATGGTCGACTCCGTGCAGACAAGTCGATCAAGCTGAGCCCGGCCGCTTCAGTGCTGAAGCTGCAAGTCGGAGACGAAATCCGCTTGAACGAGAACGACTTTCGCGCGCTTGGGGACGCGTCCTTCGCCGAGATCGAAGCCACGTCCGTCTGAGCAGGGACTGCGGCGAAGCCGAGCGCCTATGGTCTGCCGACGCTCTCGTCCTTGCAGTGAACGCGGTGATGAGCCTGAGCTCCCGTCTCATCGGGCAAGGCAGTGCTGGATCGCCGTATTCGCCTTAGTTTCGCGGGTCAGTCTCCGACAGTCACCGGGGGTCCGGCAGCAACTCGCGCCAGCGCGTCAGCAGGACCGCCTCGCCACCACCCGAGCTTCTCGATCCACCACGTCAGCCCGACATCGCCGTAGGCCGCAGAGAGTCGATCCAGCTCTTCGGGGCCGTCGCTCATGCCTTCCATCACGACATCGAAATGGAGGTCAGTGGAGCGATGAGTCATCACGTACTCGACGATCTGTCGAAGATCGCCGGGACTCATGAAGGAGTCGTGCCCATGGTCGGCATGGGTCGGCATCACGCCATCGAATCTGGCGGACCGCCGAAATGGAGCCTTGTTGGGCCAACGGCCGGCCACCCAGATCGGCGGATGCGGCTCCTGCACGGGCTTGGGCAGCAGCTCGATGCCATCCGCGGTGAAGAACTCTCCACGGTGATGAACGATTCCAGGGGACCACAGCGCCTGGATGAGAGTGAGAGCCTCATCGAGCCGACGGCCTCGCTCAGCAAGGGACTGGTTCTCTCCGAAGCCGGCGTATTCCTCGGCTATGGACCCGAGTCCTGCTCCGAAGACACAACGACCGCGCGAGAGCAGATCGATCGTGGCCACCTGCTGTGCCAGCAGAGCAGGTCGGCGCCTCGGAACCGCAGTCACGAGCACTCCGATCCGCATCCGGCTCGTCACAGTCGCGACCGCGGCAAGGACACTCCACGGTTCCACGGCGCCAGCCCGAGGTTTGTTGTAGAGGAGGTGATCCCAGACGAAGAAGCCATCCCAACCGGATGTTTCGGCGGCACTGGCGAGATCAACCAACAAGCCAGGATCGGCGAAGTTACCCACATTCGGGACACCCAACCCAAAGTTCATGCCTGCATCCAATCAGCTTGCCCTTGTCAGGTGAGTGATGAAGCACTGCCCCCGATGAAGCCCGCAGGCGCCGATCATCGTCGTGCTTGGGTGCCACCTACCGCGTGATGACATGCCGGAACGACGAGCGCACGAGCCCTTGGAGGTGTCGTGACCGTGCGCCGAGTCTGCGTCAGGAGAGCAGCTGGTCTCGGCTTCGGCCCGCCGCTGGTGAGCGCGGCGTTGACCCGGAGCCCGGTGTGTCAAGCGCTTGGGGCTCCCGGCTAGCCGACTGGCCATTCGACTGGCAACCGCACCCGCCTTCCTGGGTGCCCGCTCGGACGATGCAAGGGTTCCCAGGTCCTAGACATGGACCCGAGGACCCGCCGCCTGAGGACCAAAGCGGGGATCGAATAGAGGTTGCCGAGTGAAGACGAGCCAGGGCAGGTGGGCGACCGCGTCGACGAAGAAGACGGCTCCGCTTCCCACCCAGACGCCGCCGAGCACGTCGGTCGGGTAGTGCCATCTGAGCACCAGCACAGCCCCGCCGACGGCAGCGACCACGAGTACCCCAGCCAGAGCGCTCAGTGGACGCAACAGGAGTGGAGAGACGAGAAACACTGCGGCGGCGAGAGCCGCGACAGCGGCAACCGTCCCCGATGGATAGGTGAAACTGCCCGCGCCAATCTCGCGTCCAACCATGGGCTTCGCGATGTGCTCCACCACCTCGACGGCAACGATCGGAGCCGCAGCACATGCGAACGCGCGGACCCAATCGCGAAAGACCGCGACAACGAAGATCACGCCGATGCCTGCCAGTAGCACTGGCAGTGAGCCGATCTTCACCAGCTCGTTCGCGAGATGGGAGCTCGGATCGGACGGCACATAGAAATAGCCCGCAGCGTCAACACGATTTGGCCCCGGCCGCCTGGCGAGCAGCAAGCCGGCCAGTGCCGCTGCGCCGAGGAGCGCGACGCCCAACAGGAGCTCGATCGCGGTCCAAGCACGAGAAACCGCGGCCGGTCCCCTACGTGGCCGGCGCTGATCAGCCATCTCGTCCAACCTAATTCGTGCCGCGTCGCCCCGTGCATCGCGGCCGGCACGATCCGAACCTGCGACACGCGGTTCAGGAGTGGAGTGCAGGGCTTTCAGGCCGGTTTGCTCCCAGTGCCCCGATCGACCGAAGCAGACCTTGACCTGCTCGTCTGAGCCAACCTGGTGACCGCGTCCACAAACGCGGGTATGCGCTGGCAATTCCAATCATCAGCCTCGCGGTTACTCGCACCGGCACCGATGGCCGGACAGACCGACGAGGCTGACCTCATGCGGTGCACACAGCTTGGACTTTGCCGAAGAACAGCGCTTGGTGTGGGACGGTCGTGCAGTTGGTGGCTGTGCCTTTTTCGACTCGTGTGGCCTTCCGGCTTTCGAGGTTCTTCAATGCTTGGGCAACCTCAGCATCTGTAAGACCAATCAGGAGGAGTAACCAGAAGATGGTGGCTGAGAATTATGCTGAGCTCTTCGTCCGCCAGCGAGCGGATGTCACCGACGGGCTGTTCTCGGCAGTCCGCCGGCTGCGGTGGTCTGCGGACCGCCTCGCGGCTGACCGGGAGCGCCGACTGCGAGAGTTGCTGGCCTGGTCCGTCGAGCGGTCCCCGTTCCACGCCGAGCGCCTCGCCGACGCCGACGTCCAAGGTTTCACTGAAGCGGACCTGCCGTCGTTGCCGATCATGACCAAGGCTGATCTGATGGACAACTTCGATCAGGTGGTCACCAATCCGGCGCTCACTCTCGAGGTGGTCAACGCCCACGTCGACAACCTCAGGGAGGACGACTACCTCCTTGACCAGTACCGGGTCATCGCCACCAGTGGCACGACCGGTGCTCGAGGGCTGTTTGTCTACGGCTGGGAGGACGGGACCACACTTGTGCTCATCGCCACCCGTTGGCGGGGCTGGAACGGTGACGACCTCCCGCTCGACGCCCCGGTCGGCACGCTGTTCGCGTCCGACGCCAAGTGCCTGTCCGGCGCTCTCCACGCGTTCTTGAGGGACTCGTCTGGCAACGAGGCCGTGCCAGTGACGCATCTCCCGGCCTCGTTGCCTCTCCCCGAGATCGTGGCCGGTCTCAACTCCGCCCAGCCAGTGGTGCTGCAGGGCTATCCCAGTGCGGTGCATCTCCTAG
>PLIM01000011.1:0-3287 GCA_003139355.1 Acidimicrobiaceae bacterium
GCAGCGCATCGGCGGCTGCGACAGTCGGCGAGGACGGCTCGCCGGGGACCCGGGCTCCCGACCGCGGGTCGGCCAGGACGGGCCAGCCCAAGCTGGCGGCGAGGCGACGGATGGTTTCGGGGCGGCCCGCGCCCGCGCCCGCGATGATCAAGCCCTTTGCCGCGGGGCGCAAAAGGCCGGCGAAGGCGTCGAGCGAGCCCGGGCCGAGCACCCTTCGGACGGGGTCGACCCGGTGCCACGGCCGGCCGTTGCGACGGCCCGGGGGCAGCTCGCCGGGTGTTGCGAGCAGCGGCTCTCGAAAGGCGAGGTTCGCATGCACCGGGCCCGGCCCCATCGGACCGGCCGTCGCCTCGGCGACGAGACGGCTGGCGAGCGAGCGCCAGGTCGATCGGGCCCGCTCGTCAGGCACGCCGGGGTCCACCGACCACCGCAGAGCTCCGCCGAACAACCCGGTCTGCTCGATGGTCTGCGGCGCGCCGAAATGATGGAGCTCCGGGGGGCGGTCCGCAGTGCACACGATTAGAGGCACCCGGGACAGGTGGGCCTCCACCACAGCCGCGTGAACCCCGACCGCCGCGGTTGCGCTGGTCGTGACGAGCACCGCCGGCCTGCCGGTCGCAAGCCCGATCCCGATCGCGAAGAAGGCCGCCGACCGCTCGTCCAGCCGCACGTGCAACGCGATCCGGTTCTCACGCGCAAGAGCTACCACGAGCGGGGTCGAACGCGAGCCGGGAGCCACCACGGCGTCGGTGAGCCCGGCGCGCACCCACTCGTCGACGAGCGTGGCCGAGAAGCTGGCCGCTACCGTCACGCTCGATGTCCTTTCAGACCACAGGACCGCCCTGCGGTCGGCCGCTCGAGCTCCACACCAACAGGCAGGGCCATGGACCGAGGATCGTGCTCGTTCACGGCTTCACCCAGACGAGCCTCTCGTGGGCGCGCGTCGCGCGCGAGCTCGAACGCGACTTCGAGGTCGTAGCACCTGATCTCCCCGGTCACGGCCGATCTCCGATCCCCGACCCCTCCTCGGGCCTCGGGCAGGCCGCCCGGGCTCTCGGCGAGGCGGGCGGCAAGGCGGCCTACGTCGGCTACTCGCTCGGAGGCCGGTGCTGCCTGTGCCTGGCGCTCCAAGCGCCGCAGCTGGTCGAGCGTCTCGTCATCGTCGGAGCTCACCCGGGCATCTCCGACGAGCCGAGTCGCCGGCTCCGCCGGGTCGAGGACGACCGGCGCGCAGCCGAGCTCGAACGCGGCGGCGACGCGGCCGTGCCGGAGTTCGTCGAGACATGGCTCGCAGGACCACTCTTCTCGCGCCTGACCGAGGAGCAGGCTGACCGGCCGTCGCGCCTCGCCAACTCTGCCGCCGGCTTGGCCGCATCGCTGCGAACCGTGGGGACCGGCACTCAGACGCCACTTTGGGATCGTCTCGGCGAGCTCGAAATGCCGGTCCTGGTCGTGGTGGGCGCGCTCGACGACAAGTTCAGGCCACTGGCGCTGCGTACGGTCGAGGCCATCGGGNNGAGCGCCCCGGCGCCTTCGTCGAGCTCGTGAGGGAGTTCCTCGCCCCCAGCGGGTAGCTGAAGCTCGCCGACGGGGCTCAAAGTGCGATCCCCACCGCAAGCAGGACGCCGAAGGCCAGTTGAAGCATTCCGGTCCCGGCGAGCGCCGTGACGAGGTCTCGACCCACGGCACCGCCGAGCACCCGGCGCAGTGGTGGCAGGGCGGGAACCACAGCCAGCAAGGCGATCAGAGCGACGGGCCGACGGAAGGCCACGACGACCACGAGCGCGAACGCACCGATCACGCAGGTCGCGTAGAACCAGCGCGTCGCTGGCGCCCCGGTGCGTACCGCCAAGGTGTTCTTGCCGGCTCGGCGATCGGTTTCGATGTCGCGGAGGTTGTTGACGACGAGCAATGCGGTCGCGAGCAGGCCGACGGGGATCGCGGCCGTCACGGCGAGGACGGTGATGCGCCCGAGGCTGAGATAGGCCGTGCCGATCACCGCTACGAGGCCGAAGAAGACGAAGACGAAGATCTCGCCGAAGCCCGCGTGCCCATATGGCCGGGGGCCGGCGGAATAGAACCACCCGGAGGCGAAGCACGCTGCGCCCACGACCAGCAGCCACGGCGTCGTGGCCAGGGCGAGCACGAGACCGGCCACACCNNCGCTCGGCGTCGGTCCCCCGGACCCCGTCTGCGTAGTCGTTCGCGTAGTTCGTGCCGATCTGGATCCCGAGCGCGACGATGAGCGCGTAGAGCGACCGCCACCAGATCACCGAGCCGTCGGCAGCCGCCACGGCAGTCCCCACGACAACGGGCACCACGGCGGCCGGCAGCGTGCGGGGCCGGGCACCGGCCACCCAGTCACGGGCAGTGGTCACCTTCTGCGCGCCACCGCGCTCAGGGGCGCCGGGGGAACCGTGAGAAATCCGGGCGGCGTTTCTCGACATAGGCGTTGCGTCCCTCCTGGCCCTCTTCGGACATGTAGAAGAGCATCGTCGCGTCACCCGCCAGCTGCTGGATGCCGGCGAGGCCGTCGTCGGCGGCGTTGAAGCTCGCCTTCAACATGCGAAGCGCCATCGGCGACAGCGCGAGCATCTCGCGGCACCACTGCAAGGTCTCGGCCTCGAGGCGGTCGAGGGGCACGACCGCGTTGACGAGTCCCCAGTCGAGGGCCTGGGCGGCGTCGTACTGGCGGCAGAGGAACCAGACCTCCTTGGCTCGTTTGAGCCCGATCGTCCTCGCGAGCAGCCCTGCGCCATAGCCCCCGTCGAAGCTTCCGACTTTGGGCCCCGTCTGACCGAAGCGTGCGTTGTCCGCCGCGATCGTGAGGTCGCAGACCAGATGGAGCACCTGACCGCCGCCGATCGCGTAGCCCGCGACCATGGCGACGACGGGCTTGGGAAGCCGGCGGATCTGGATCTGCAGGTCGAGGACGTTGAGCCGGCCGATGCCCCGCCCGGCCGCCGCGTCGTCACCGAGATAGCCGTCGTCACCTCGTATCCGCTGGTCGCCGCCTGAGCAGAACGCCTCCGGGCCCTCTCCGGTCAAGATGATCACGCCGACATCCGGGTCGTCGCGCGCCGCGTCGAAGGCGCGTGAGAGCTCGAAGAGCGTCTGTGGACGGAAGGCGTTGCGAACTTCAGGCCGGCAGATGGTGAGCTTCGCGATCCCGTCTGCCGTCTCGAAAGCGATGTCCTCGAACTCGCCGTGCCTCGTCCAGTCGGTGGAGGCCATATCTGCAGGTTAATGCGGGGCAGGACCTCGTCCCCCTACGCTTTGGGCGTGCG
>PLIM01000011.1:3323-19738 GCA_003139355.1 Acidimicrobiaceae bacterium
CGGCGAACCGGTCGAGGACGCCGACGCTCTGGTCGTCGCGACGAGCGGCACAACCGGCGAGCCGAAGGGCGTGGTACTGACCCATGGAGCCGTCGAGGCGTCGGCTCGGGCGACAAGCGCCCGTCTGGGTGTCGATCCGTCCCGGGACCGCTGGCTCGCGTGCCTGCCACTGGCTCACGTCGGCGGCCTCTCGGTGGTGACGAGGGCGATGGTGACCGGGACGCCTGTGGAGATCCAGCCTCGTTTTTCCGTGGAGGACGCGAAGAGCGCGGCGGTGGACCGGGGCGCGACGCTCGTTTCCCTCGTGCCCGCGGCCCTTGCCCGCCTCGGCCTGGAAGGGGCGGCACTGTTCCGCACCGTCGTCGTAGGCGGCCAGCAAGTACCCGCCGACCGGCCGCCGAACGCCGTCGCCACCTACGGCATGACCGAGACGGGCTCCGGGGTCGTCTACGACGGNNCGCTGCCCGATGCTGCTGCGCTGCTACCGGGACAGGACCGACCCGAAGACTCCCGACGGCTGGTTCGCGACCGGCGACGCCGGCGAGATCGACGCGAAGGGGAGGCTGCGGATCCACGGCCGGCTGGACGACGCTGTGATCTCAGGCGGCGAGAACATCTGGCCGGCGCAGGTGGAAGCTGTGCTGCGGCGCCACCCTTGGGTGGGCGATGTCGCGGTCGGCGGGCTGCCGGACGCCGAACGGGGCGTCAGGCTCGTCGCCTATCTGGTGCCCTCACCGGCTGTGCAAGGCATCGAGCCGGCGGTGATCCTCGCCGAGCTGCGCGAGCTGGTGAGAGAGCAGCTGGCCTCGTTCGCCGCTCCGCGCGAGCTGGTCGTGGTGGCCCGTCTTCCGCACACCGCGATCGGCAAGCTCAGCCGAGCCGAGCTACCGGCACTCGACGGCCCTCGCACACTGATCGGCTGATGGAGCAGCCGACGCCGCCGGGCCGGTCATCGGGGAAACGGGTCGTCACGCCTTGCCGGTCCCGCGCGATCCACCCGTGGCGAGCGCGGTCCTGCCTGCGAGACCCAGTCCCCTGGCCGCAGACCGTAGATTCCGGAGCATGAGAGCGTTCCGACCCCTCCCCGGCGGAGGCCCGGGGTGAACCGGCTCGGTAGCCAGACGAGCCCTTACCTGCGCCAGCACGCCGGCGATCCGGTCGATTGGTACCCCTGGGGCGACGAAGCACTCGCGAGTGCAAAGGAGCTGGACCGGCCTCTGTTCGTCTCGATCGGCTATTCGTCGTGCCACTGGTGTCACGTCATGGGTCACGAGTCGTTCGCGGACCCGACGACTGCGGAGATGATGAACCGGCATTTCGTAAGCGTGAAAGTCGACCGGGAAGAGCGACCCGACCTCGACGCTGTCTACATGGAGGCGCTGCAGGCTGCCACCGGTCGGGGCGGCTGGCCGATGAGCGTCTTCGCCACCCCGGAAGGGCTCCCGTTTCTTGCAGGCACGTACTTCCCCGATCGCGCCCGCAATGGGATGCCGTCGTTCCGCGAAGTGCTCGACGCCGTCGTCGAGGCCTGGGACACGCGGCGCCACGACGTCGTCGAGCAGGCGCGCGCCCTCAAGGCCGCGGTGGCGGACCGGCTCGGGCCATCGGAGCCGTCCGTCGGCCGCGGAGAGGCCGCCCGGCGAGCCGACGTGCTGTGCGACCAAGCAGTCGAGCAACTCGCGTCGGTCTTCGATCCTCGCGACGGCGGATTCGGCTCCGCCCCGAAGTTCCCCCAACCGCTCCTGTTGGATCTCCTCCTGCGAGACCACGTCCGCACGGGCGCGGCCGCGTCGCTCGACATCGCCGAGCGCACCCTCGAGGCCATGGCCTCCGGCGGCATCTACGACCATCTCGGCGGCGGGTTCGCCCGCTACTCGGTCGACCAGCATTGGGACGTGCCGCATTTCGAGAAGATGCTGTGCGACCAGGCGCTCATCGCCCGGGTCTACCTTCACGCCTGGCAGCTCGACGACGACCCCCGTTGGCTACAGGTGCTGGAGGAGACGCTCTCCTATGTCCTGCGCGAACTTCGCGACCCGGGCGGCGGGTTGTACTCGGCACAGGACGCGGACAGCCAGGGCGCGGAGGGCCGCTACTACCTCTGGTCGGCCGAGGAGCTGACCTCGGTGCTCGGGCCAGCTCTGGGAGCGGAGGCGGCCGACTTCTATGGGGTCACGCCGGAGGGGAACTTCGAAGGCCGAACGGTCCTGCACTGCGCCCGCCGTGGCGAGCTGCTCCGGCCTCCGCCGATCGAGACCGCTCGGTCGCAGCTGTTCGCCGCGCGGGCCGGCCGCGTCCGGCCGGGCCTCGACGACAAGATCATCACCGAATGGAACGCCATGATGTGCTCCACCCTGGTCGAGGCTGCCGCCGCCACCGGCAGGGACGACTGGTCCAACACCGCGGAGCAGATCGCCACGTTTCTGTTGGAGCATCTACGGCGTGCCGATGGAAGAGTGCTGCGCTCCTGGTGCCAAGGGCGTGCGAGCCTGCCGGGCTACGCCGCGGACTACGCGTGGCTGGCCGACTGCTGCACCCGCCTCGGCGAGCTGACCGGCAACCCCCGCTGGACGACGGAGGCCGTGACCATCGCCCGGCAGCTCCTCCGGCTCTTCACCGACGAGGGACACGGAGGCCTGTACACGACCGGCGCCGACGCGGCACCGCTGGTCGTGCGACCTCGTGATCTCCATGACGGCGCGACGCCTGCGGCGGGCTCGGTCGCGGCCGTAGCTCTCGCTCGCCTCGGCGCCCTTGTCTGTGACGACGAGCTCTCCGCAGCAGCCGAGCGGATCGTCGACGCAGTGGGAGCTGAGCTGCTGGCCGCGCCCTCGAGCTTCGCAGAAATGCTCCTGGCTGCTGCATTGGTCGAGGACGGACCGGTCGAGATCGTCGTCACCGGTGATCGGGCGGACCTTGTCCGAGCGGCTCGTCGGCGTTTCCTGCCCGGAGCTGTGCTGGCCTGGCGCTCGCCGGCAGCCAAGCTGCCCGCCGGCCTCGGCGCGGCCGTGCCCTTTGAGAGCCCACTTCTCGCGGGTCGTGAGGACGGCTTTGGGTATGTCTGTCGGCGCGGCGCATGTCTCGCTCCGGTCGACAGCGTCGACGCCCTCCTGTCGGCCCTGGACACCGCGGTCGGATCACCGTGAGCCGCCGCAGCGTGAAGCTCCCCTCGCATCGGGGCCGCAGACCGGGCGCGGCCCGGGCAAACCGAACCGGAGACGTGCTCCGATGCCTCTTGCTCGCACGAGGCCCGGAATGGGTGGCCGTCGAGGTCTCCACCGGCGCTCTGGTGCGGAGTCGGGCCTCTGGCTGGCCGGTTGCCGCGATGGACTCGAGCCTTGGCCTCGGCGCGTCCGCCGACGGTGGTGCGGAGAAACCCCGCACGGGCCCGGAGCTGGATGTCGTCGAGATCGAGCTCGCAGAAGACGACGAGCCGTCCGACCCGGCGCGCCCGGAGGCCGTCATGGTCCGGCACGCACCTGAACGTGTCGGAACCCCTCGGCGGCGGGCCGCGCGCAGGATCCTCGACGAGTTGCTCCCCGTCGATTCGAAACGACCGCTGCTCGGATCACTGGGGCCCTCGATCTCCTACGAGGACCTCGACGGCTCGCGACCTTCGGTCGCGGTCGTCGCCCCCGACCGGGCACCCGTCTTCGCCTGCGACGCGGTAGGCACGTGGTGCCAATTCAGTCTCGGGGGCCGCAAGCACCGTCTGCCCGTGGTCGACGAACGCGTCCTCGAGGCCGACAGCCGGACCCGGGACGGCACTCTCGCAAGCGATGTCGTCGAGAGGGCAATCGGCGGAGCCCCCAGGTACCTCGTCGTCGCCCTCGGGGCGCCGCGTCGAGGACAAGCGCCCAAGCTTGTTCTCGGCGTGCTCCCGCGGCCGTGACGACGGCGTCGAACGGGCCGCGCTGAAGGCCGCCGGCCACGACGTGCGGCCCGGCTCATTCAAGACAGTGCGGAGAGGACCTCAGATCGGAAGCGTGCTGGCTGCGAGCTCCTCGGCCATCGCCCAGCCGAAGGCCACGAGGCTGTCGCGGCGCTGGCAGTCCACCGCAGTGAACAGGCCTGCGAGAGCCTCGGTTCCGCGTGGCGGCTCCAGAGGGTCGTAATCGATGAGCCCAGCAGCGTCGCCATTGCCCTTGAGCACGAACGTCCTGTCGTCGAGGTGCCTGTCCGCGCCGAATCGCTTGGCGAGCCGGCGACCCCAGGCACGCTCCTCACCTGTCGCCCGATGGTCGGGGCGAGGGACGACATCCTCGAGCCCCGCGAACGCGCGGAAGCCAGAGGCTCGGGCGAGCCTGGTCCCCACCAGGACGTCCTCATCGGGAAAAGCGAGAACGGCGCGGCGATAGAGGTCACGCATCGCGGCATCGAGAGAAGTGGCCGAGCTGGGTCCCCGGGTGAACGCCGCCACCCCGACCAACAGGCTCGGTGTGCCGCCTATCCGCTCGAGGGTCGAGAGCGCGTAGCCCTGAAGCTTCGATTGCTCGCGAACCTGGGTGACGAGCACCCAGTCCTCCCGCTGCTTCGACAGGAAACCAACCTCCCAGCCGTCCCTCTCCGCCGCGGAGAGATCAGCCATTTCGGCGAGCTCCGCGTCAGTGAGCGCCGTACAGTCCTTCGTAGCGACCTCGATGTCGATGGCCATGACCGTCTCATGCTCCCGTGCGTCGCTCTCACCGTGCCGCCTCGGCCTACCTGAGACACGGCTTGAGGCCGCACCCGACAGATACTGGCCGCTCGTGGCGACGCCGAACCTAAACGTGCCGGCTGTGCGCACACGTCCCGGCTCGGACCATCAACAGTGTACGGGATCGAACCTATGACCTGCCAGGTGGTGCCCTGCTTGAGGCTCACAGCGCTATGGCAGACGTGCCCAAGAGCTCCTTGAGAGCGCCGACGAGCCCACCTCGGGGATCGACGTTGAACTGCGGCGGGAGCCTCAGCACCTTCTCTCCGACGCGCAGGTGAACGACGCAGGTGCCGGGATGCTCGCTCACGAGATCGCGGATCTGGCGCACGAGGGAGTCGGTCAGCCGGTTCAGCGGCAGCACGACCTCAACGGGGGCGTCGCTGCCGGGTGCGCTGAGCTCGAGGCGTCGCACATCCCTGCAGATGAGCTTCGGCTGGTCCTCACGCAAGTCGAGCCGGCCACGCACCGCGACGATCGCGTCCTGCTCGAGAAGCCCGCCGTACTCGAGCATCGTCTTCGGGAAGACCATCACCTCGATCGCCGCCTCGAGGTCCTCGAGCACGAACGTCGCCATGAGCTCGCCACGCCGCGTGTAACGCCGGACGAGGGCGGTGACGACGCCTCCGGTCGTGATCGTGACGTTCTCGGTCCAACCTCCCGGGCCGGTGACGCCGCCAACTGCTCCCGGGGCGTCTCCCCCCGGAGCGGCCGAGTCGAGCAGGTCACGAATGGTGACCTCGGTCACGTTGCGCAACGCTCGCTCGAGCCCCATCAGGGGATGGTCGCTCACATACAGGCCGAGCATCTCCTTCTCGAAGGCCAGCCGCTCGGCCTTGTCGAACTCGAGGTCCGGGATCGCCACCCAGGTGCCGTCGAGGCTTGCCTGCGAGCTACCTCCGGCCGCGGCGTTCTCGCCTTGGTCGTCAAAGAGCGAGAACAGGGTCGCGATCCCCTGTTCCTGTTCGCGCCGGCGGACAAGTGCCCGCTCGACGATTCCCTCGAAAGCCAGACAGAGTCCCTTGCGCGGATGGCCGAGCGAGTCGAAGCCTCCCGCCTTCACGAGCGACTCGACAGCTCGCTTGTTGAGCGCGCTCGAATCGACCCGGCGACAGAAGTCGTAGAAGTCGACGAAAGGGCCCTCACGCTCGCGGGCGGCGACGATGTGCTCGACAATGGCCTCCCCGACATTGCGGACCGCGGAAAGGCCGAAGACGATCACCTGCCGGCCACTCGGGGCCGAGGCCTCGGCTGTGGAGCGGATCGTGGTGAAGTTCGAGGACGACGCATTCACGTCCGGCACGCGAACCTCGATCCCGAGCGTGCGGCACTCGGCAAGGTAGACGGCGGTCTTGTCCTTGTCGCCCTTCACCGACGACAGCAGTGCGGCCAGATACTCGACGGGGTGGTTCGCCTTCAGCCACGCCGTCTGATACGCGACAAGGCCGTAGCCGTACGAGTGGGACTTGTTGAAGGCATAGTCGGCGAACGGCTCGATGATGTCGAACAACCGCTTGCCCAGTGCCTCGTCGTAACCCTCCTGGACACAACCGGCAATGAATTTCTTCCGCTCCGCTGCGATCAGCTCGCGATTCTTCTTGCCACATGCCTTTCGCAGATTGTCGGCTTCCTCGAGGGAGTAGCCGGAGAACCTCTGCGCGACCCGCATGACCGATTCCTGGTAGAGCATCAGGCCGTAGGTGTCCCCGAGGATCGCTTCCATGTCCGGGTGGAGATAGGTGACGGGCTTGCGGCCGTTCTTCAGGTCCGGGTAGTCACGGTGCATGTTGGCTGCCATCGGGCCCGGCCGGTACAAAGCGACGAGCGCCGCGACGTCATCGAAGCTCGTCGGAGCCAACGATCGCAGCGTCGAGCGCATGGCGGCACCCTCGAGCTGGAACACACCGATGGAGTCACCTCGCCGCAGCATCTCGAAGGTCGTCTCGTCGTCGAGCGGCACGGCGTCTATGTCGGGACGAGACCCGGTCGCCTGTTCGATGAGGTCGAGGGCCATCTCGATGACAGAGAGGTTGCGCAGCCCGAGAAAGTCCATCTTCAGAAGGCCGAGATCCTCGACACCGTGCATCTCGTACTGGGTGACGATCGGGGCGTCGCCCGGATCGGCGCCGGGCTCGGGCTTGCGCTGGACGGGGAGGTACTCGGTCAGCGGCTCGTGGGTGATCACCACGGCGGCGGCGTGGATGCCGTCTTGGCGGCGGAGCCCCTCGAGGCCCTTCGCGACGTCGATCACCAGCTTGGCGTCCGGGTCCTGCTCGTACATCTCGCGAAGCTCGGCTGCGGCCATGTAGCCGTCCTCGTGACCCTCGACGCGCTCGAGGCAGGCCCGCAACGGGGTGTCGCGGCCCATGACCAGCGGAGGCATCGCCTTCGCGATCCGGTCGCCGAGGGCATAGGGAAAGCCGAGGACTCGGGCACCGTCACGCACCGCGGCCCGGGCCTTGATCGTCGAGAACGTGACTATCTGAGCCACGTGGTCCGAGCCGTAACGCTCGGCGACGTACCGGATCATCTCGCCGCGGTGGCGCTCGTCGAAATCCATGTCTATGTCGGGCATCTGCTTTCGGCCCGGGTTCAAGAAACGCTCGAAGAGCAGGTCATAGCGGATCGGGTCGAGGTCGACGATGCGCAGGCAGTAGGCGACGCAACATCCTGCCGCCGAGCCACGACCTGGACCGACGCGGATCCCCACCTCCCTCGCGTAGCGGATGATGTCCCAGACGACGAGGAAGTAAGCCGAGAACCCCATCTCGGAGATGACGCTCAGCTCGAAATCGAGCCGCGCGGCCACTTCCGGAGGGATCTGCTGGCCATAACGCGCCACAGCGCCCTCGTGGGTCAAGTGCGCCAGATAGCCAGCCGCCGACTGCTCGTAGCTGTCCCGTTGGAAGGCCTCAGGGACCGGGAACTGCGGGAGTGCCGGCTTGCCCAGCTCGAGCTCGACCTTCGCCCTCTCGGCTATCCACAACGTGTTGTCGCACGCGGCCGGCACCTCAGCGAAGAGACTTCGCATCTCCTCCGCGCTCTTCAGATAGTGCTCCTGGCCCTCGAACTTGAAACGCTTCGGGTCGTGGATCGTGGCACCGGTCTGCACGCACAGCAGGGCGTCATGGGCGACCGCGTCCTCGCGCCTGCAGTAATGGCTGTCGTTCGTGGCGATGAGCGGGGCGTCGATGGCCCGGGCGATCCGGATGAGGCCAGGATTCGTCTTCCGCTGCGCATCGAGCCCATGATCCTGCAACTCGACGAAGAGGCTCTGCCTGCCGAAGATGTCCTGAAGGCGCCCGGCAAGGGCCAGCGCGGCGTCGAAGTCCTCGGCGAGGAGGGCTTGGGCCACCACGCCACCCAGGCACCCGGTTGTGGCAATGAGGCCGTCGTGATGGCGCTCGAGCAGCTCCCAGTCCACGCGAGGCTTGTAGTAGTAACCCTCGAGGTAGGCGGCCGAAGAGAGCTTGATGAGGTTCCGGTAGCCCTGCGTGGTCTCGGCAAGGACGGTCAGGTGGTAGTAGAGCCTCTCCCCGCGCTCCCCCTCGCCGCCGGTGTCGTCGATACGGCCCCGCCGCACCGGGCGCTCGAAACGGGACTGCGCGGCCATGTAGGCCTCGGTGCCGATGATCGGCGTTATGCCACGCTCCCGGCACTCCTTGTAGAACTCGAGGACGCCGTACATGTTGCCGTGATCGGTGATCGCCAGAGAGGGCTGGCCGTCCGCCACCGCGGCGGCAACCAGATCTCCGATCCGCGCCGCCCCGTCGAGCATCGAGTACTCGGTGTGGGTGTGCAGATGGACGAACGACGCGCCACCGTGTGCTGTGCCCCCGGACGCCTCGACCACTCCTGACCCACTCCCTGTCCACAGGCTCGATCCACAGCCTGTGGACGAACTACAAGCCTGTCATTAGCCCTAGCGCACGATAGCGCGCCGGATCCGCCACCGGAGGGGCTGCCGGCCGCGCAACTTGGGTAGACAGGGCCGTACGCGCTGGAGTCACCCGGTCGTCCGGCAGCGAGAGTCCTCGAGGAATAGTCCGGGGTCTTCTCGCTGCGGATTGCCACTTTGCGTGAGTTGCGCGACGCTGTATGTATGGAGCGTTCCGATCTCGATTCATTGCTGCAACGCCTAGCTGCGGCTGAAGGCTCCGATCTGCACCTGAAGGTGGGGTCCCCGCCGCGAATGCGGGTCAACGGCCAGCTCACTCGTGTCACCGATGCGCCGGTCATCAGCGCGGACGACATGGTACTGATCGCCAAAGAAGTCATGCAGCCACGGACGTGGAACCATTTCGAGGAGACCAACGAGGCCGACTTCGCGTATTCCATTCAGGACCTGGGGCGCTTCCGGGTCAACGCCTACCGGCAGCGCAGCACGATCGGGATGGTCTTCCGGCTGGTCCGTTCTCATGCCCGGTCNNGGTCTCATCCTCGTGACGGGACCGACCGGGTGCGGCAAGACCACCACACAGGCCGCCATGGTCGACCACATCAACCGGACGCGCGAGTGCCACATCGTCACGATCGAGGACCCGATAGAGGTTCTGCACCATGACGAGCTCTCCGCAGTCAGCCAGCGAGAGGTCGGCTTCGACACCGCGAGCTTCCTCGTAGCGCTGCGCGGGGCGCTTCGGGCAGACCCGGACGTGATCCTCGTCGGCGAGATGCGCGACACCGAGACCGTCGAGACCGCCCTCAGCGCGGCCGAGACCGGGCACCTCGTGCTCGCCACGCTCCACACCATCGACTGTGTGGAGACCATCAACCGGATCATCGACTTCTTCCCGCCCGCCCAGCAGCGACAGGCGCGCCTCAGTCTCGCCGGAGCGCTGAAGGGGACGGTCTGCCAACGGCTCGTCCCGACCGCCGACGGCTCGGGGAGGGTGCCTGCGCTCGAGATCATGATCATCAACGGGCGGATCCAGCAATGCATCATCGAGCCCGGCAAAGGTGACATCACCTCGATCATCCGCGAAGGCGAGTACTACGGGATGCAAACCTTCGACCAGGCGCTTGTCTCCCTGCTCGAGCAGGGCACGATCGACTTGCGTGCCGCGACCGAGGCGGCCTCGAACCCGCACGACCTCCGAGTCGCCCTCCAAAAGCGCGGCCTGGTCGGTTCTGCTACCCGTAGCTGAACCGCGTTCGCCTCGCCGATCTGGTGCGAGGCAGGCCGCGAAGGAGCCTCGTGAGCCTTTGGGCCCGCGGGCGACCTGACACGGCTGTCACAAGCTGGCCCACGCGTGGATGACTGGCGCCCCGAAGAGCACCGTGATCACGGTTCCGGCGGCGAGGAACGGACCGAAGGGAATCTGCGTTCGGCGATTCACCTTGTGCATCGCGAGCAGGACGGCAGCGGGTACTCCCGCCACTATGAAGCTGATCAGGAAGCCGACGATCACCTCGCGATAGCCCATCCATCCGAGGAACCCTCCGCACAGGCCCGCCAGCCGCACGTCGCCGAAGCCGATGCCCTTGGGCACCGCGAAAAACAGCGTGAAGAACGCGGCAAAGGCGACTGCGCCCCCGATGAGCGCGCCCAGCAACGCGGACCAGCGGTGGGTGCCGGCCGAGGCGAGGACGAGCAGCGGCGCGCCGAGCACAGCGGTCGAGTACACCAGCGTCGAGGGAATCCTCATGTGCTCGACGTCGATCGCGGAGATGCCGACAACTGCAGCTGCGAGCACGCAGTACGCGGGCAGGGCCCACGCCGAGGTCAACCGCCAGGCAAGCAGTACGAACAGGATCCCGATCCCGAGCTCGAGCAGCGCGTCACGAGGTGGGATGCGCGCGCCACAAGCCCGGCAGCGGCCTCGGAGCACGACATAGGAGACGACCGGGATGTTGTCGTAGGCCCGAACGGGCGCTGAACAGGCGACACAGTGGGAGGGGGGCGACACGATCGACTCCTGGCGGGGGAGCCGGTCGACGACCACGCCGATGAACGAGCCGATGACAAGACCGAAGACGCCGGCCGCCGCCTCTAGGATCGCTGACATCCGACCTCGGTGGCCTTCTCCTCAAGACTGGTTCGCGCAGGCGCGAACGTAGCGATCACATGCACGGCGTTCCTCCTGCCCTGCTTGTCCCGGGGCGATGCCTTGCGTACCCTATCCGAGCTACAATGAACGCGTAGCGCGCGGTCCCAACCGCTTAGCGCGCCCGCGCGCAGCTCGCCGGGAGGGATTGACGCGCATGCCGGTCGGACGTCGGAATGAACGGATAAAGAAACCTCCGCGCGCGCCCGATGGTATTAGGGGATGAGTACCACCGAACAGAGCACGCCGACCGCCGCGCGACGGCAGGTGTCACNNGCGGAGGTTGCCGAGGCGCGTGCCCTTTCGAAAGAGGCCGGTCTCGACTATGTGGACCTGGACCGCTACCCGCTCAATGCGGCAGCGACGTCCTTGCTGCCCCAACAGGCCTCCCGCCGTCACCATGCACTCGCAGTCGGCTGGAAGTACGGCACGCCGGTCGTAGCGGTGTCGCGTCCGGACGACATCATGGTGATGGACGACCTCCGGACGATCATCGGACGGGACATCCACGCCGTTGTCGCCTGCGAGTCCCAGATCGACGCCTACATCGAGCGCGTGTACGCCCGGGCAGAGGGGTCAGCCCCCGCTCACGGTCGCGCGACACGCGCCACCTCCGAGAGCGCCATGAAGACTCCGTCCGCTTCACCGTCAGCGCCTGTGGAGTCTCCGGCTCCGCCTGCGGCGCCGGCTCCTCCTTCACCCCCCGCGCCGCCAGCGCCTGAGACTGTCCCGCCGACACCTGGCGCAGAGTCACCTCGTCCAGCCTCGGACTTTGAGCCCGAGCCGGAACTGGACATACTTGCCGAGGTCCCGCCCGCGCCGCACTCATCTGAGCTGGGCGAGACCTCTGAGGAGGGGTCCGAAGCCGCCGCCGCTCTCAGGGCTGTGTCCGAATTCATCGGCGCTTCCACCGACGGTGGAGCAGGCGGCCTGTCCAAAGGGGATGTAGACACCCCGAAGCGGGCGACGCCTGAACTCTCCGAGCTTCTCGTGAGCTCTGGCCAGGTCACCCGCGAGGAGATGGAAGCCGCGTTGCGCGAGAAGGCGGCGACGGGAAGGTCTCTCGGCGACATCCTGAGCGAGCTCGGCCTCGTCTCGGAGGAGGACCTGATCCGCGCAGGGGCCGCCGAGGCCGGCTTGGAGTTCGTCGATCTCAACGAACAGCCACTCGACCCCGAGGCGACGAAGCTGATCCCCGAGGCGCTTGCCCGCCGCCACCGGGTGCTCGCGCTCAGCTACCGCGGCGACACACCGGTGATCGGCATGGCTAACCCGTCGGACGTGTTCGCCGTCGACGACCTACGCACCCTGCTCGGCAACGACCTGCACATCGTGGTTTGCAGCGCAGGCCAGATAGCCGAGTACCTGTCGCGTGTCTACCGCCATGACCGCGAGACGACCCTCGCCGCCCAGACCGCCGCATCGCAGACCTCGGCCGGTGACGAGACCAGGGTCACCGAGATCACCGATCTTCACTCCGTGGTCGAGGACGCTCCGATCGTCAAGTACGTCAACCTGATCCTCCGCCAGGCCCTGCAAGAGCGCGCCTCGGACATCCACATCGAGCCAAGCGCCGACGATCTCCGAATTCGGTTCCGGATCGACGGCGTGCTGCATGAGATCACCCGTTCTCCAAAGGCGATACAAGGTGGTGTGACCACGCGCCTCAAGGTCATGGCCAGCCTTGACATTGCCGAGCACCGTGTTCCCCAGGACGGCCGCATCACCCTCACCGCCGGCCGACGCGAGATCGACCTGCGGGTGGCGACGCTCCCGACGGTGCACGGGGAGAAGATCGTGCTTCGAGTGCTCGACAAGTCGAGCGCGACCCTCAACCTCTCGGAGCTCGGCTTCCTGCCCTCTGTCGAGAAGCGCTATCAAATCGCGTACCGGAAGCCGTACGGGACCATTCTCGTGACGGGACCTACCGGGTCAGGCAAGTCCACGACGCTGTACGCGACCTTGAACGCACTCAACTCGCCCGAGCGCAACCTCATCACGGTCGAGGACCCGGTCGAGTACCAGCTCCGTGGCGTCAGCCAGGTGCAGGTGAACCCCAAGGCCGGTCTCCACTTCGCGAATGCCCTGCGCTCCATCCTTCGTTCCGACCCGGACGTGGTGCTCGTGGGCGAGATCCGCGACCGCGAGACTGCGGTCATCGCGGTCGAGGCCGCGCTGACCGGCCACCTCGTGCTCTCGAGCCTCCACACAAACGATGCAGCCGGCACGCCCATGCGACTCGTCGAAATGGGGGTGGAGCCGTTCCTCGTGGGCTCCGCCCTCGACTGCGTCCTGGCTCAGCGCCTCTCCCGCCAACTCTGCGAGAACTGCCAGGAGGACTATTCTCCGACCGTCGAGGACCTCGAGCTGATCGGCTTCACCGAAGAGGACCAACCGCCGAACGGGAGTCCGCGGTTCCGGAGAGCGGTCGGATGCCAGGCCTGCAGCCGGACCGGCTACCGCGGCCGCATCGCTCTTCAGGAGCTCCTGCTCGTTGACGAGGAAATGGAACGCGCGATCATTGCGCACAGCTCCAACGACGACATCCAACGCCTAGCCCTCGAACAGGGGATGGTTCCATTGCGGCACGACGGACTGCGCAAGGCAGCACTCGGCATCACAAGCGTCGAAGAAATCTTGAGGGTGGTCCTATGAGTGCCGAGCGCCGGTCTCCGACCGAGTGGTCCAAGCGGCTCGCCGAGACACTCGTCGGCGCCGGCCTTATTCCCGACGCCACCGCCATCGCCATGCTTTCAGAGGCGGCCTCGCGCGGCCGGCCGGTCGCTGCGGTACTGGCCGACCGGGGACTCGTGGAGCCCGCGGTATCGCTCGCCGAGCTCGCCCGGATCTCCGGCATTCCGTCGGTGGACATCTCCGAGAGGCGGCCCATGGACGAGGCGTTCCGCTTGGTGCCAGAGCTGTTCGCTCGGGAGCTGACGGCGATCGGGTACAAGCTCGAGGGCCAACGCCTGACTCTTGCGTGCGCCGAGCCGCTCGGCGTCGCCCAACAACGCGAGATCTCCGCGTTCCTCGGCGTCGAGGTAGCCGGATGCCTCCTGGCCGACCCGGTCGCCATCGAGCATCTCATGAACACCGATTACCCCCACCTGTCCTCTGATGACAAGAAGGCGGCGACCGCTCCGCCAGGCGGGCCACAAGTGACCAGCTCGATGATGAACGCGCCGGCGCAGGCCCCCGAGCCTGCCATGGCCGCCGCCCAGCTCACACACGGCGTGTCTTCCAACGGTTCGCCCGAGCCGAGCTACGACGCGGACGACTGGCAGGGCGACTACGCGCCCGACGTCAGGCGCGCGACGCTGCCGGAGGCTTCGGGCGGCAGGCCGAACATGGAGCCGCTCACGCCGACGTTGAACCCAGACGGCACTTTGGACATCGACGAACTGCTTACCTACGCAGTGCGCAACGGCGCCTCGGACCTCCACCTCGCGAACCAGCTCCCTCCCGCGATCCGCATCGACGGCTCACTGCGGCCGATCGAAGGCCTCGCTCGCGTCGACAACGAGCAAATTCGTGAGATGGTGTACCGGATCCTGACCCAGGGCCTCCGTGAGCGGTTCGAGGCGGAGCGAGAGCTCGACACCGCCCATACGATCATGGGCGTCGGCCGGTTCCGGGTCAATGTCTTCTTGCAGCGAGGCTCGATCGGGGCCGTCATGCGTGCAATTCCGCACGAGATACCGCCGTTCGACACGCTCGGCCTGCCGGAGATCGTTCCCTCGCTGGCCGAGCTGCGCCGTGGCCTCGTGCTCGTGACGGGACCGACCGGATCGGGCAAGTCGACAACTCTCGCGTCACTGGTCAACATCATCAACCAGTCGAAGCCCCTTCACATCATGACCATTGAGGACCCGATCGAGTTCCTCCACACGCACAGCCGGTCAATTGTCAACCAGCGCGAGGTCGGTTCCGACACCAAGTCGTTTCCCGAGGCGCTCCGTCACGTGCTGCGCCAAGACCCGGACGTGATCCTCATCGGTGAGATGCGCGACACCGAGACCATCGCCACAGCCCTCACGGCGGCCGAGACCGGCCACCTCGTGTTCGCGACCTTGCACACCCAGGACGCCCCCCAGACGGTGGACCGGGTCATCGACGTCTTCCCGAGCGGCCAGCAGGACCAGATCCGGATCCAGCTTGCCGGTTCCCTGGAGGCGGTCGTCACCCAGCAACTCGTGCTGAGCGCCAGCGGCTACGGTCGCACGCCGGTCGCGGAGGTGATGATCTGCAACCCCGCGATCCGCAACCTCATCCGCAGCTCCAAGACGCACCAGATCTACTCCCTGATCCAGACAGGGGCCGCGGCGGGAATGCAGACCATGGACCAGGGACTCGCTCGGGCGGTCCAAGCGGGCACCATCACAGAAGCGATGGCCTTCGACCGCTGCCACGATCCGAACGAGCTTCGCGACTACATGAGGCAGCGATGACTTCGATCGCCCCTCTCCTGGAGGACTGAGCGATGCCAACGACGTTCGACTACAAGGTCCGCGATGCCGACGGCAAGCTGGTCAAAGGTCAGCTGGATGGGGACAGCATCCCCCTCGTCGCAGCGCGCCTTCGGGACATGGGATACGCGCCAGTCGAGATCAAACCCGTTTCGATCAACTTGAACCGCGAGATCAACATCCCTGGCATCACCGACCGCGTCGCGCTGAAAGATGTCGCGCTCATGAGCCGGCAGCTGGCGACCATGGTGGCGGCGGGGCTCACCCTCGTGCGGGCGCTGGGCGTGCTCGCCGACCAGATCGAGTCCAAACCGCTTCGCGATGCNNGAGAAGCTCCCCAAGATATTCCCGCCGCTCTACATCGCGATGGTCCGAGCCGGAGAGGTCGGTGGCCAGTTGGACACCGTGCTCCTCAAGCTCTCGTCCACCCTCGAGAGCCAGGTCGAGCTCCGTCAGAAGGTGCGTTCGGCAATGGCGTACCCCGCCATCGTGATGTGCGCTGTCATCGTGATCGTCACGGCGATGATGATCTTCATCGTCCCGATCTTCAAACACCTGTTCACGTCGTTGAACGGGACCCTGCCCCTCCCGACCCGGATCGTCATCGGAATCTCCAACATCGTGGCCAGCATCTGGCTGCTCGCGGTGATTGCGACCATCATCGTGGTCGTGGTTGTGATGCGCCGGTGGATCGCGACACCGAGCGGCCGGAGGAGGTGGGACGCGTTCAAGCTTCGCCCGCCGGTGTTCGGACCCCTTGCCCACAAGGTCGCGCTTGCCCGGTTCTGCACCACATTCTCCTCCCTGCTGTCGGCTGGCGTGCCGGTCATCGAAGCGCTTGACATCGTCTCGCTCAACGCGGGCAACCAAATTGTCGCCGACGCACTCATCGGAGCCCAGGAGGGCGTCCGTGAGGGCAAGAACCTCTCGACCATTCTCGCCCAGTACCCGGTCATGCCGATCATGGTGACCCAGATGATCGAGACCGGCGAGGAGTCAGGTGCGCTCGACGACATGCTCGAAAAAGTCGCGACCTTCTACGACAACGAGGTGAACGCGACCGTCGACAGCCTGACCTCGATCCTCGAGCCGTTGATCATCGTGTTCATGGGTGCATGCATCGGGGCCATCGTCGTGAGCCTGTACCTCCCGATGTTCGACTACGTCAAGCTGCTGCAGCAGCCGGGGGCATAACGTCCTGGGCAC
>PLIM01000128.1 GCA_003139355.1 Acidimicrobiaceae bacterium
CCAACCCTCAGGAATTGCATCAGACGGGCGAGAAAGTGCAGGTCGCCTGCTCATGACGCTCACCGAGTAGGAGCACCTGCCTGCTCGTCCACAGGCCCTGATCAGCCAGCTTGCACACTGAGCCCGTTAGATGCAAGATCCCAGCTTCAAACGGGAGCCTGGAGGCTGGGTGGGACGGGTCGATCTGGCAGGTGCCGCACATCTCGAACTCGTGTCGGGCGTGGCACATCTGCGCCCCGAAGACGCCATCGTCGAGGCGATGCTGCGGGGTTGGCGATCCCAGCAAGTCGCCCGCGGCCTGCGGATCGAGACGATCGAAGCCCGTGAGCGGCTGGTGCGCCGCTTCCTCGCGGTCACCAACGAGTTCCCGTGGGGCTGGCTGCCGGGACACATGGAGGAGTGGACACTGTCGCTCACCGGTGAGCAGCATCTGGCGCCGTCCACGATCCGCGGCTACCAGACCGGCCTGCGCCTGTTCAGCGACTACCTGACCGATCCCCGCTACGGCTGGGGCGCCACCTGCGAGGAGGCGTTCGGGCCGGGCGTGCACCCCGTGCCGATTTGCCACGAGTGGAACACCATCGCCCATCTCAACGAGTACGAGGGCGACCCCGAGGCCCGCCCATTTGCCCGCGACGAGCTGCAGGCCTTCCTCGACTATGCCGACGACCAGGTGGAGCGGGCGGTCACGGCACGGCGGAAGGGCGCTCTCGCCGCCTACCGGGACGCCACGCTGTTCAAGGTCATCTACGGGTGGGGACTGCGCCGGACCGAGACCGCCAAGCTGGACCTGTCCGACTGGGGCCGCAACCCCGCCGCACCGGAGTTCGGCCGGTTTGGGATGCTGCACGTGCGCTACGGCAAGGCGACGCGGGGTTCCCCACCGCGTCGCCGCAACGTCCTTTCGCTGATGGGCTGGGCGGTCGAGGCGGTGGCGGACTACGTCGAGAACATCCGACCCCTCTTCGGCTGTGCCAACCAACCGGCGCTGTGGGTGACCGAGCGGGGCGGGCGGATCAAGCTGGCGGAGATCAACGCCCGCTTCGTCGCCTACCGTGACGCCCTCGGGCTGCCGACCGCCCTCACGCCTCACTCGCTTCGCCACAGCTATGTCACCCATCTGACAGAACAGGGAGTAGACCGCCGTTTCATCCAGGAGCAGGCCGGGCACCGCTGCGATACCTCGACGGCGATCTACACCCATGTCAGCTCCGACTTCATGAACACCGCGCTGCGCAAGGCGCTCGCCCCCGCGCTCGACGAGACGGACGGACAACAAGAACAGGAGGAACCGTGACGCCAGCAAAGCTCGACTACCGCTGGAACCTGCGCCAGGTCATGGCGACGCGCGACATGTTCGCCACCACCGATCTCATCCCGGCGCTGGCAGCGCGTGGCATTCGCCTCTCGCCGAGCCAGGTCTACCGGCTCGTCGTCGAGCGGCCAGAACGCCTCAGCCTGAGGGTGCTGATGGCGCTGCTGGACATTCTCGAGTGCCAGATGGAGGACCTGATCGAGCCGGTGGCGACCGCCGCGCCGGCTCAGAAGTCCAAGGCGGCAGGCGCGAGAGACGCCGGGGTCGGAGCATTCCGCCCGACGCGGGCCCGCATCACCGAGGCCGGCCGATAGATGGACGGCCAGCCGCCGCAGGCGATATCGGACCCGGTCGGCGTCGTCGTCGGGCTCGTCGGTGCCCTCGAGCCGGTGCTGTCGCCTGGCGTGGTGGAACAGGTCGTGAAGACCCTCGCTCCAGGCCGGGCCACACAACGTCGTCTCGCGCAGGCGCTTTGCGACCGCCCGGGCCTGCTCGCCGACGGCCGCTCCCCGGCGCCGCGGGTCGCAGGCGATCTGTTGATCGCGCTCGGTCGAGCGGGAGCGACGCACGTCTCGCCGCCGTGCTGCGCCGCATGCGGTAAGCACCTGCGGACCTTCCAGCGTCGTGGCCAGTACTGGTACTGCGGGCCGTGCGGGTCCGAGCCGGTGGCGTGCGCGTCTTGTGGGAAGACCCGCAAGATCACCTCCAGGGACCGCGCCGGGCAGCCACGCTGTCATGGCTGCCCGCCCGATGAAGGTCCCGACCCGATGCAGGTCGTCCTCGAGGTGGTAGCGATGGCGGATCCGGGCATCCCGGCCGAGACGGTCGCCGCTGCCGTTGTGGCCGTCACCTCCCGGGCGGGCCAGCGACGCCAGCTGGCTTGGGCGCTCGAGGACCGTCCCGCCCTGCTCACCGGCGCGGGCGGCGAGGCCAGCGTCCCCTCGGTGCTGCGCCTCATCGAGGTGCTCTGCAGCGCAGGCGCGACCGGCATCGTGCGGCCACCTTGCCCACACTGCGGACGGGTGATCCCCCTGAGCGTCTCGGTGGACGGCGTGCGCGTCTGCCGGAACTGCAAGGCCAGAGCGCGCGCCGTGCCGTGCGCGCGTTGCGGCGCGCGCCGTGAACCCGCCACCCGGGACGAGCACGGACGCCCGTTGTGCCCCCAGTGTTTCATCACCGATCCGGCCAACCAGGAGACCTGCGTCGGTTGCGGCCGTCGCCGTCCGGTCAGCACCCGCACCAAAGACGGGCCGCTTTGTGAGACCTGCCGACCAGGAAAGATGATGTCCTGCGCGATCTGCGGCCGCTCGGCCCGCTGCGAGATCTCCAAGCTCACCAACGCGCCGTGGTGCCAAGCCTGCCAGCGGCGGTGGGCGCTGTGCTCGGCCTGCGGGCAGCTAAAACCCGTCCGGGGCGGCACTGCCGAAGAGCCGCTGTGCGCCACCTGCACCCGGCCCGATCCAGCGTTCTGGCGCAGTTGCCCGACTTGCGGCCAGCCCGCCCAGTTTCACCGGGGACCGTGCGCACGCTGCGCTCTCCAACGACGGCTTCGTGGACTGCTCGGCGACCACACGGGCGGGATCCCCCATGAGCTGCAAGGACTCTATGACAACCTCGCCAACTACGAACGGCCCGCAACTGTGCTGGCCTGGCTGAAAAAGAGCGCTGCACTCGGCGTCCTTTCTGAGCTCGGAGCCGGTGAGCGACCGCTCACCCATGCCGCTCTCGACGAACTGCCCGACTCCAAGCCCATCAGGCATCTGCGCAGCGTCCTGGTCGCCACCGGTGTCCTGCCCGCCCGCGACGAGCAGCTGGCCAGGCTCGAAACCTGGATCGCCCGTGCCATCGATCGTGACGATCCAGGCGAGCGTCAGGTGCTCCGGCGCTACGCGCTCTGGCACCTGCTCAGGCGGCTGCGGCACCGCAACAACAAGACGGGGACCACCCAACAACAGGCGGCCGTGGTCCAGGGCCACGTCCGGTCCGCCGTTGCCTTCCTCGACTGGCTCGCCGACCACAACCTCACCCTGACGTCGGCCAGACAAGGCGACCTCGATGACTGGCTCGCCAGCTCCGATCGTCGCGAAGCCGGCCACTTCGTGCGGTGGGCAGCAGGAGAGAAGCTGACCACCTTGGAGCACCGGGCCGTCCGGTGGGGCGGCCCCTCCGGCATTATCGACACCGAGTCCCGCTGGGAACAGGCGCGGCGGCTGCTCCGCGACGGCGCCCTCAAAGCAGAGGACCGCGTTGCCGGCCTGCTCGTCCTGCTCTACGCGCAGAGGGTCGCCACGATCAGCCGTCTCACCCTCGCCCACGTGGAGACCAGCGACGATCAGGTGCGGCTTCGCCTCGGCGCTGAGCCCGTCGTGCTCCCCGAGCCGCTTGCCACTCTCGTCTCCGGCCTTGTCGCCTCCCGCCGCGGACATGCCGCGCTCGGTGATGAGGGCACGTCTCCCTGGTTGTTCCCTGGTGGACAACCTGGCCGCCCGATCAGCGCCGACCGGTTGGCCGACCGCCTTCGCCAGCTCGGGCTGCAGGCCGGCCCGGCCCGTTCGGCCGCCCTGTTCCAGCTTGCGACCGAACTCCCTGCCGCTGTCCTCGCGCGGATGCTGGGCATCCACATAAGCGTCGCGGTGCAGTGGCAACGGGCGTGCAGCGGTGATTGGGCTTCTTACGCAGCCGACTGCAGCCGTCGCCACGAAGACGACTGACCGTCGAGACAGTAGAGAGGATCGTTGCCGGTCCATGAGAGCGCCATCCACAGAGCCCGGAGTTATCCACCCTTCCCCCCGGACCCCCCATCCACAGCTACTACTCCGACAGTTCTGATATCTGACTCCGCCAGAAAAGGTGGACCTTGGTTCACTTCGGAACGTGGCACAGCCCTGGCCGGGAGCTGCACGATGAGCGCCTTGTCCCAGGCGGCCGAGGACTATCTGGCGCTGCGGCGCTCCCTTGGCCACGACCTCGCCGAGGCCCACCGGCTCCTGCCTCGCTTTGTTGAGTACTTGGACTTCATCGGCGCACCGACGGTCACGATCGAGGCCGCCCTGGCCTGGGCACAAGAGCCGAAGGTGGACCCGTCGACGAGTGTCTGGCCGAGCCGGATGACAGTTGCCCGGGGCTTCGCGCGTTACATGGCAGGCTTCGATGCTCGCACCCAGGTGCCACCGCCCGGACTGATCCCGAGCCGCCAGCGCTGGCGTCCTCCCTTCATCTACAGCCCAGCCGACATCTGCGCGCTGATGGGCGAAGCCCGGTCAATGCGTTGGCGGTTGCCGGCGGCAACCCATGAGACGGTGATCGGNNCGCATGTCGAAGTTCGGCAAGTCACGGCAGGTTCCAGTGCTTCCCAGCACATTGGCTGCGCTGGACAGCTACGCGGGCGTCCGCGATCGGCTGTGCTCGTGTCCCGTCACACCGAGCTTCTTCGTCACTGTGCGGGGAACCAGGATGAGTTACCCAGTCATCCAAGAGGTTTTTCGGGTCTTCTGCCGGATTCGTGGGTTAGTTGGCCCAAGGTAGTGACGGAGCGATGCCAGCTCTGGCCAGCATGATCATCGTGATGAAGCTCTCGGGGTCGTGGAACCCTCGGGCCGCGGAGCGGATGCGTCCGATGGCGGCGTTGTTCGACTCCGAGATCCCGTTGGTGAGCTTCCATTCCAGGGTCGCCTCGATGGATTCTCGGTAGTGACGGATCGTCCGGGCGAGCTTCACGAAGGGAGCGAGTCTGGAACGGCTCGCGTAGGCGAGCCAGTCGTCGAGCGCCCGGCAGGCGGTGATGAACGGCATGGACATGATGTCGCGCAGCTCCTCTTTCAGCTGCCACGCCCGCAGCGTCCGCTTGTTCGCCTGCTCGAGCTCTCTGATGGTGCCCTTCTGCTTGGGACTCAAGTTCTCCCAGTTGCGCAGCAGCAACCATCTCAGCCCTTTGAACTCCTTGGCGGCTCTCGCTCCGCCGGTTCGCCGGAGGTGGTTCCACTCCTCCCGGCGCACCTCGTCGAGCGCCGCGGTGGCCCACTCGATCAGATGGAAGGTGTCCAGGCAAACAAGCGCCCCGGGAGAGCGTTCTTGGACCACGGTGCGGATCCATTCGGCCCCGTCGCAGGTGACGAACTGGAGTTTGGCGACCCGTTCCTCGCCGAGGGCGTCGAAGAACGAATTGACGGTGTCCTTCGTGCGTCCCTTCGCTGCCCAGATCACCTTGCCTGTCAGGTGGTCGCAGACGACGGTGAGATACCGCTGCCCCTTTTTGTACTTCACCTCGTCGATCGCGATGGCCACGAGCCCCGAGAGCAGGTCGACACGGCCGAGGGCCTCGGTGGCGACGCGGACACAGGCGTTGTTCACCGCCCGCCAGCTGATGGCGTAGCGCCGAGCCACGGCCAGCTTGTTCGAGCAGATGGCGTCGAAGACGATGACGTCCTCGAACGCGCGCGAGAACCAGCTGTCGTGACGGGCCCAGGGGACCTCGATCACCGTCGGACCGTGAACCGGGCAGTTCACCCTGGGCGCGGCCGAGACGAGCTCGCTCGTGGCGAAGCCGATGTCGACATGGCGCCAGGTGCGCGTCCCGCCGCCGTTGTCGAACCATGGGGCCACGACCCCACAACGACCGCAGCGGCCTCTCGTCCCGGACTTGCGCCGGAGCGTCACGACGAGCTTGGGCCGGCCGCCGCCGCCGCCAGCCTCTGTCAGCTCAAAGCCGCAGATCACCACCGAAGCACACAGACCCAGCAGCTTTCTCAGTACGCTCGTGACGCGCACGCCTTCCTCCTTCTCCGATTTCGAGCTTCGACAGCCAGAAACCGTAGATAGGAGAAGGCGTGTTGCCGCGGATGGTCGGGGTCAG
>PLIM01000085.1 GCA_003139355.1 Acidimicrobiaceae bacterium
CACCGACATGTCGAGTGCCGTCCGGCGCGTCGAGATGGCATAGCCCGGGCCGCGGAACATAGTTCCCGTGTCGTAGTGGACTCCCTGGTGCTGCACGTCGCATCGATCCTCGCGCCCAGCCGCCTAACACGCGCGGATCACGTCGTAGGGCCCTATCGGCATGGTCTTATCGCGGAGCGCTTGGCCTCGAGCACAGTCGTCCGCGGTCAACTTGCCCTCAATACTCGTCAGGCGGCTTCCGCCGACTGGCGCCACGCGATAGTCCGGACACCGAGCTCATGCGGCCAGCGAGCAGCAAATACCCGTCGTTCCGCGCTTATCAGGGCGAATCCGAGCACAAGGGAAGTCGAGCGCAGATGCGATGTTCTCTTTGAGCGTATGGGTTCCAGGCGATGTGCTTGCGAGCCGGTCCGCGATGCGGACGCGCAGTTCGCTCCTGTGCCGACTGGATCGGCGCTCGGTAGATTATTCGGGTGCTCCTGCAAGCTCGGGGGCCTGCGCCAGCGCATTGTGAATCTTGCGCACGAGGCCGATGCGGTGCACGAGTCGGATCAGACCGAAATAGGTGGCACCTGGACTCACCTCGATCTCCGTTCCGTGTTCGAGACCAGCGATCTCGACGGTTACCCGCTCAAGCCAGCTCCCGGCGACTAGCAGGGAGTTCGCATCGCCGGAAACCTCCTTTCCGAATCCCGTCGCCCGTTTCCCTGGCGTGATTGTGTAGCGGCTGCCCAGTCGCCCCCGAAGGACGGCAGTAACCTCGTCGGCAGTCACGTTCGACCGAGGAACTGTGATGGTGGACGTGTCCATGCACCTCCTTCAAGGTAGGCGCCGAAGCCAAGCGCCAACCTCAGCATCGCGCTGATCGACCTCCTGCAAACGCGAGGGCACTGAAGCCGCGTGCCAGAACGTTCCCCCTTGTGCTTCGGGCCGAGTGCCGTCGTAGCTCGGGCGACCGCTCCGACTCGGCGATAGGCGCTGGGCTTGCCCTGGTCGGCTCCCTCGATCTGGTTGGTTCAATTGGGAGAGTTCCGGCTGGCGAGGTAGAGCGGAAAGCAGAAGACCCACAAGACGAGGCACACGACAGCCCAGACCTCGGGCGAGTCCAGCCGGATCGAGCCGACCGTATAGACGACCGGATCCCCGCGGTCGGCGCGGGTTCTCGCATCGGTGTACACCCATAGGTCGGTTCCAATAATGACGAGNNCACGGTCACGACTCGCTCAGCAGGGCGCCAGACACGGGGTCATTCCAACTGCGCCGCACAGAACGCTCGAGGTGATTCGCGGTTGGTCGAGGTTCACCACCCCGCCCGAGTCGGCGATCGGCGCTGAGCAGCCAACCGCGCCCGGATCCGTCGTTCCGTCGCTCTTTCCATCGGGCTGGCGTGCCCATCGTCTGAGTCGCAGATCTGGACGTTATGTGCGGCGGAATCAGCCAGCATCGACTCGCCGCCGTAACCACCACAGAGGCGTAGCCCATGATGAAATGGCCACCCGCCGCGTCGACCACGTCCCCGATTGCGGAGAGCAACTCCGCGAGCTTCTCCGGCGGTATCTGACTATGGCCCCCGAACGTGGGGACAATTTCGAGCCATTCGTCACGCGTGTAGGGCCTCTCCCAGTCGAACTGCCACTGCTCTGGTTCGCTGAACATCCCGGTCTTCTTGATGCCGTCGATGGCCTTGTCGGTCAGCGGCGCGTAGGACGCAGCGCCTCCGGGTGCGCCGCCCTGGAAGAACGGGAACTCGGGGAGGACGCGCTGGTAGACGGCAGAACATCCCTTGGCGAAGTCCGGCGGGAACGACATGACATTCCAAAACAGCGCGATGCGACCGCCGGGTTGAAGAATCTCAGCGGCCTTCGACGCACCGAGGACGGGGTCCACCCAGTGCCAGGTCTGCCCGGCAATCACGACATCGAACGTTCGCCCAGCGGGGTCCCACTCTTCGAACTTCGCGATCTCGACCTCGAGACCGCTCTGGCGGGCGTACTCGGCCATCCGCTCGTCGGGATCGACGCCGAGCACTTGGCACCCCTCTTGCTGAAAGGGTCGCGCGGAGATGCCAGTGCCGATCCCGACGTCGAGAACGTCGCGCCCAGGGCTCGCGACGAGGATCGCGTCGACCATGGCGTTCGGATAGGTCGGGCGCGTTCGCTCATAGCGTTCGGCTTCGCTCCCGAACGACTCGGCGATCTGACGGGCGTGATGCGATTCGCTCGGCGAAAACTGCTGAGGCTCCGGCGGTAAAGTGGTCATGTGCCCACTATAAGTGGGCCAGTGCCCATTTAAAAGCGCGTGGAGGAGAAGATCAGCGGTGCCGACCGGAGTCCACCTCCCCAACGCTCGAGAGCTGCTGTTCGAGGCCGCGGAACGGGTGCTTGCTCGAGACGGTGTGAGCGGCCTGACGAGCCGGGCCGTCACCACAGAGGCAGGCGTCGCAAAGGGTGTGATGCACCGCCACTTCGTCGACTTCGACGCCTTTCTCGCGGAGCTAATCCTCGATCGAGCGGCCCAGCTCGAAGGTGCAGCGAGCGCGCTGCGCGATTCCGCTGGCACAGGCACCGTCGTTGGCAACCTCGCCGACGCGCTGACCGCGGTATTCACGCCCCTCGCGTTGGCGATGGTCGCGCTGGTCATTACTCGCGACGGGTTGCGAGCACGCTTGCGCGAGACGAGGGCCGCACGCTTCCCGCTGATCGCTGAGGGGTCCGCGATGGTTACCGCATACCTGACCGAAGAACAGGCACTTGGTCGCGTCGCCGCTACCGCCGACATACCGACGCTTTCGCCCACGCTCGTCGGTTCCGTACATCTGCTCTTCACCAACCGGGAAAGTGGCTTCCCTGACGCCGAGGCACTGCACAAGGTCGTCAAGACCGTCATGCGGGACCTCATAACGGATAATCGGCACGCCCCAAGACGCCGAGCCAGTCGAGAGAGCAGGAGGGAATAATCGGCGTACGGGTTATCCATTTAACCGGAGGAGAGCAGTTCGGGGCCCCTCCAGGGTCGGTTTGCAAGGGGACGGTCCATGCTGGCGGGATGACCTCGCCGCCCGGGTGCAACCGGTGGCTTGGCCTTCGCACGTGGATTGACGACGAGCTCGCGGTAGCGGACTGGATCATGGGCGACGGCGAGCTCGAGCACGCGATGGAACACGAGGCCGCGGCTTCGAGAGTGGCGGCGGTTGAAGCGGAAGACGAACTCGTTGAGATAGTCGCCGAGATGGGCCTGGTTCACCGCACCCTGGTGGGTGCCCAGTAGCCATCGCTTGGACAGTGATGCGACGCGGTGCACTCCCGGCAGCAGTTCGCCGGGATCCTCCCCGCGTGCGCGGGTCGCTCGCTGGCTACGCCGGTCGTGGACGTAGCCGAGATCGGTGATTCCGTTGTAACCCTGCCAGCCGTCGGTGACCACGGTCGCGCCCATGGCGACGTGTTCGGCCAGGAAGGCCCGCAGGCAGGCGGCGGACGCATCGGCCAGCAACGCCATCCGGCACCGTCCGTAGCCCTTTGGCGCTTTGAGCTCCACGGCCACGCCAACCAGTGACTTCTTGCCCGTGGCCCGCCCTCCCTTGAGTCCCGCCTCGATCCCGCCGATCAACGTCTCTTCCATCTCGACCTTGCCGGTCAGCAGCTCGCGTCCCGGGCGCACCAGCACAGAGCGCAGCCTGTGCAGCATCGCCCACGCCGTCTGGTACGAGCCGAATTCGAGTGAGCGATGCAGGCTGAGGGCTGAGACGCCGTCCTTCTGGGTGGCAAACAGCCAGCAGGCGTTGAACCACACCGTCAGTGGCGTGCGCGTCCGGTCGAAAATGGTGCCCGCTGTCGTCGAGGTGCGGTCACCGCACCCGGTGCACATGAACCGCCCGTCGCCCAAGCGCCAGCCGCCGGCATGACCGCACTCCGGGCACACAAAGCCCTTCGGCCATCGAAGCCACTCCAGGTAGTCGAGACAGTCCGCGTCAGTGGGGAACCACGCCGCGAACTCGCCCGCAGATCTGGGACAGATCAGACCAGCCCGCGAAGCCGCCATCTCGCCAGACTACTCCGGTTAAATGGATAGCCCGTACCCCCGTTATGCCGAATTCGGGATAAGTGGGGCGAGATGACGAGCTCCAGGCCGGGACGCAGGCAACCGACGAGTCGCCGACCGGTACGAGGGTCGTGGGCGCCGCCGACCCCGAAGAGGGCTCGGTAGCCACCAGGGTCGACCTCCCCGTTCAACCCGAGCAGCCCACGTCCGGAGCCGCCCCAGGACATCAGACTCTCTCCCCGCGAGGCGTAGTACTCCGCGGAGGCAGCGACCGGGTCGTCACCTCGGCCGGCGACGGTGTGCTCGTGGTAGTCGACCGAGTCGGCCCCCATCATCCGCATCCACGCCACGACACCACCCCACTCGCCAACTGAAAGTTGCAAACGTGTTCCTCTTGGTTGCAAACATTCAGGTCCCTGAC
>PLIM01000045.1 GCA_003139355.1 Acidimicrobiaceae bacterium
CAAGTCTTGTACGGCCCACCAGAGGTGACCTGAGGGAACCGTTGTAGCTGTCGGGGTTTCCTCCAGGCTGGCCTTCTCTTCAGTGTTCACCACGTCCGTTGGTGTGCGCCGCCCTCGTGCGCCAGGGGCATTGATGTCGCCGTGCCGTTTTGGTATGACTGCACGCGTGAACCCGACACGTTTCTTCCCCGCGCGCCGGACCATTGCGGCGTGCCGCTCCATCACCGCCCTGGTCATCGCCGTGCTCGTTCTCGCTCTACTGGCGGGCACCACTGCGGCTCAGAACGTCCGGGCGACAGCCGGAAAGAAAGTTCCTATGTTCGCGGTACTCGCAGCGGGCAAGCTGACGCTGGTGCAAGACGGCGCGCGCACAGTAATTGGGCCCGTCGGCGTGAAGGGCACGGCCAAGCCGATGACCGTGACCGACTTCCAGTGGTCCTCCAACGGGCGCTACCTTGGTTGGGAGCAGAGCAACCTGAGCACCGGCCGGGGAGCGATCGGCTGGTATGACACCGTCACGCACCGGCGCATGTCGTATACCGTCCAGTTCCAGTACTCCGAGGGTTTGTCCGTGAGCAGATCCGGGCTGGCGCTCCTTGTGCCCGGCGCGGATCTGAACTCAGCTTCGACGCTCACCACCTTGAACGCCGATGGGCATGTGAGTCGCCGGTCGGTGGCCGTCCCCACGAGCGACAACGTTGTGGGCTATTCGGGTGGCTTCATCATGGGGCCGGACATCAAGTCCGGCACCCGGCTGTGGCGTGTCAGCCTCGGCGGCGCGGTGACCAAGCTCCAGGCGCTTCCCAAACCCGCCGCCAACGGGCCTCTGTACGAGGTGACCGCCGTCTCGCCCGACGGCACCGTCTTTGCTGCTGAGCTTGGCGACCACACCGACGGGTGCGGCATTGGGTCTGCGTCGCGAATATTCGTGGTCAACGAGACGACGCGCACCGTCAGGCAGGCCTCCCTGCCGGCTGGGCCGCGCTGGCGGGAGCAGTCGTTCGTCTTCGATCCGAAAGACACCCTCGACGCCACCATGGTCGACTGCACTCAAAAGAGCACGATGCGCACGGCGGTGCTATGGGTGTCCCCTCGGGGAGTGCTGACAGCGGACAAGAAAGGCGCGTTGGTGGCCACTGCGGCGGCCGGCGATCTCGCCTACCAGGCCGGGCACATCAAGCTGGGGGGGACAGAGGCCCCCGTATTGGAAGAAATCGCCTCCGGGCCGCTGACCGTGAACGGTAAACCGCTCGCGGCCATCAACAGCGCCGCCACCGTGTCCTGGGCGCCGTAGGTCCACTGCCCGCCAAACGCCTCGACAACGAGCCAGGGCGAGAGACGCCGGGCCAAGGACGAGACGCCGGGCCAAGGGCGAGACGTCGGGCGTGGAGGGCCCTGGGGGAATGGGCCGACGAACACTCCATCTACGCGCGCAAGTCCTGGTGATGGTGTGTGGCGGGGCGTCGGTCAGCGGGTTGGTTCCTCCGGTGGCCCTTCTGGTGCGTGGGTTGACAGTGCCAGCCTCTGCGCCCACTTACGCGGCTCCCGGTCGAGCATGGCCGACACCTGGCCGGCCGGTATGGCAGGTGAGAAGAGGTAGCCCTGGCCGACCTCACAGCCGAGGTGCCGGAGGCGTTCGAGCTGTCCTTGTGTCTCGATCTCCTCAGCGAGCACGGTCATCTCGAGCTTCTGGCCGAGCGCGGCGATCGCCTCGAGGAGCGTGTCGTCGTAGATGCTCGCCTGCGGCGGGTTGACGAAGGACCCGTCGATCTTGATGATCATCGGGTGGAAGAGCGCGAGGTGGGAGAGTGAGGAGTACCCGACGCCGAAGTCGTCGAGCGCGACAGTCACCCCATGGTGGCCAAGGCGCTCGGTCACGCTCTTGGTCTCGACGGCATCGACGAGCGCCACGCTCTCGGTGATCTCCAGGACGAGGCGGTTCGGCTCAAGCCCGCTTGCCGTCAACGCTTCCTGGATCATCGGCACGAGGTCCGGGTCGTGGACAAGTCGAGCAAGGGGCGTTCACGGGTTTGGCTCTTCGTGTGCCGGGTTTCGGCGCCGGCAAGGAACGACTTTGGCAAAACCGGGTCGAAACTCAGAGGTCCATGGCAATGAGAGCGGAGAACCGTTCGCATCTCGGACATCGCCGGCCACTTGTTCCTCGAGTTTGCGCCGCCCGGGGAGAGACCTGACGGGACTTGGGGCAAGGCGGCCCCGGCACTCGACCAGGGCCGTCCTGGGACGCGAAACGGAGCCGGACGGAACCTCGACCTTCGGCGTTTGTCTGGCTCAGGTCACGAGAGGAGATTGCTAGCGGAACCCAAGTCCTTGAGCCCGCCTAGGGACGAGGTTCCGAACAGGACGCTCAAGTTGCTGGCCGTCAGCATGGTCGCGTTGGCTGGAACTTCAACCGGAGTGGCCGGGTGGGACACACCGATCAGAAGGTAGGCGCTGGAGTTGGGGACGAAGACCTGGAGCTTGCTCACCGCCCCTTTCGAGATCCACAGGTTCGCGCGGAGAGAAAGCTTGGCGGAGATCTCGCCGATCGTCTTGGAAAGCTGTGCTCGAGATGGGGACGGCTCATTGAAGTCCGCTGCCAGAGGCTTGGCCAGTTTCTCGACAAGCGAAGCGCCAAAGGATCGAACGGGAAGGCTGAGCGAGTACTCGTCGGCCGTCTTCTTGTGGATGCTCAGCCACGTCCGTAGGGACTGCGCGAAGGAGGCTGAGACAGTGAGCTTCATTTGGTTGATCTTCTGCAGGTTCTGGCTGAGCTTCTGCAGGTTCGCAATCGATGACGCGGCTGACGGCATCTTGCCCGTGAGTTGGCGGGCTACTGCGACGAGCGTGCTCGACGAGACGCCTACCCACTTGCCGAGCAGGATGTCGTGGAGATATCCGAGGTCCTTATTGCCGGCCAGCTTGTTGATGCTGCTCGATATGGAAGCGAATGTCGTTTGGCCGCCCTGGCCGATCAAGTCAGTGATGCCTCTGAGATCTACCCGAAAATACCCCCCCGATTTGCCTACCACGCGGAGGTCGACGAGGTCTGTGGAGGCGTGGAAGATCGAAACATCCACGGACTGGTCACCACGCAAGAGAGAGCTGCTCGCACCGCTCGCCAAAGAGGTCGTGAGCACGACAGAGAAGCTGCCGTCAGCGATGCTTGCCGCTCCGGGAAGATCCTGTCCGGTAATGACGAATCGGGTCGTGGGACTCTTGAACACGCTGGTCAAAGCTGAGTGAACGGTGTCACCTGCCTGCACATGGGTGACGACTTGCTGGCCGCACGCGGCAAGGGCGACGCCACACGCGACGCTCAAACCGGCGGTTACGATCTTGCGCCTGAGCCGCATCAGATTCGCTCCTCGCCTAGAGGTTCATCGACTGGCGCAACTGTACTTCACGTCGAGGGCGCTACCGGCACAGCCGTCTTCTCGTGCAGCCTCAGATCCTGGTGGTGGGCTTCTCCGGCGCTGCCGGCGTTGAACGCAGGTGTCCAGTTAGACGCGGAGGCAAGGGCGACCGGGAAGAGGGACGCCATCGTGACGAGGATGGCTGCAGACAGCGGCGCGAGTGGCGTCGGGACCAACGGTCGTGGTCCTCTCTCACGCCGCTGTCTGCTCAGGCGGTCAGCTGGTTCAGCTGTCAGCGGCCGCGCTGGTCCTGACGGCCGTACCGCCGCCCGCGGCGGTTGTGCCGGTCAACGCCGGCATCGAGGGATACTTGTTCGCACAGTTCGTGGGGTTGCTTGTGTTGTCAATGTGGGACACGAGGTACTTGATCGGCTTGTCAGCTTTGCGCCTTGAGCACTTCTCGCAAACTCTGTTGCGCTTGGCCAGATCCTGTTCGCCGCCCGCCACTTCTCAGCTGCGGCTGATCCACTCCTCCAAGTCGGCGGCCGCAAGCGGGGCGCTCCAGTGGTAGCCCTGCCCGTAATCGCATCCGAGAGTTCGGAGCCACTCGACCTGGCGACTGGTCTCGACATTTTCGGCGGTGACCTTCAGCCGCAACGCGTGCGCCAACGACACGACCGCCTCGATGATGACCGCGTCACGGCCGTCGGTACCGAGACCGTCCACGAACGTGCGCTCGATCTTCACGCAGTCGATCGGTAGTTGCTTCAGGTATGCGAGCGAGGAGTAGCCCGTGCCGAAGTCGTTGATCTCCAGCATCACCCCGAGGCTCTTCAAGTCTCCAAGGACGAGTGAGGACCAGTCGACCAGGTCGATCACGGCACTCTCCGTCAGCTCGATATGCAACGACTCCGGCTCTAGCCCGCTCGCGTCGATGGCCTTGGAGACAGCACGGACAAGGTCGCCACTCGCGAGCTGTCGTGCGGAGACGTTGACCGAGGTCCAGAGCTGCGCGGCGGCCGGGGTCCGCTCTCTCCAGCTCTGAAGCTTCTGTAGCGCCTCGTTCAGAACCCAAGCACCGATTTGGACCACGATGCCGGAGCTGTCTGCGACTGTGAGGAAGTCCACCGGCATCAGCACACCACGCCTGGGATGGCGCCATCGCAACAGTGCCTCTACCCCGACGGTGCGCCCTGAAGCCAGCTCGACGACTGGCTGGTACTCCACGAAGAGCTCGCCGTTGTCGAGCGTCGCCGAAAGCTCGGCCTGCAGCCCGAGCCTGTCGACGTAAGCCTTGCCGAGGCGTGCCTCGAAGAACGTGTAGTTGTCGCCTCCGGCGTCTTTGACTGCGTACAAGGCGACGTCCGCATCCTGAACGAGCTTTTCTCCGTCGGTGTCGAGCTGGTTGGCCATCGCGATACCGACGCTCGCATGCACGATGAAATCGCGGCCGCCAAGCGTGAACGGGGTTCGCATCGCCGAACATACGCGGGCCGCGACCGACGCCACCTCGTCGATTCCTGAGGCGTCGTCGATGAGGATGGCAAACTCGTCTCCCCCGATGCGTGCGACCGTGTCGGAAGGACGGATGCACGAGCTCAGACGATCCCCGGCCGCGATCAACACCTCGTCGCCGCTGGAGTGGCCGAGTGTGTCGTTCACGTCCTTGAAGCTGTCAAGGTCGCAGAGCATCACGGCCACACGGCGAGTGGGTGAAGCGCGCCGGGCGAGCGCATGTTCGATGCGATCGGCGAAGAGCACACGGTTGGGCAGGCCGGTGAGCGAGTCGTGAAGGGCGTAGTGCACCAGCTCGACCTGGTTCGCGCGGAGCGTGTCGACGGCGCGCTGCATCTGGTCGGTGAGACGGAGGTTCTCGACCAGGGTGAGCACTTGTCGTGTGAGCACGGCAGCGATGACGCACAGCCCGGCGACCACGGTGAACAGGTCGATGTGACCGGACTGGGCGCCCTTGACGGCGGCCGCGGCGATCGCGATGGCGAGGAAGAAGTAGGGGAGTGCGACCCGCCATGGCGACGGCCCATCGGCATCGTCGCGCGTGCCGATGGTCGGCTCGAGCGGCCACAGCGGGGCGAGAGCGATGAGTAGGAAGCCAGCCACGCGGCCGCCGTCGACGAGAGCGTCGTATCCGAACGAAGTGAGGTGACTCAGGTAGGCGAGACTGCTGTCGGTGCCAGTGATGCAGAGCAAGCCGGCGACGACGAGCACGGGCGGGACGCGCTGGCGACCACGGCCTTGGGCGAGGACGCTGATGGCGACGGTGGCGACGATCACGTCGCCGATCGGGTAGGCAAGCCCGACTGTTTGGGAGAAGACGCTGCCCGAGCCGGAGTGGTACACGGTGCCGAGTGCAGTGGTCCAGCTCACGATGAGAAGTGATCCGGCGACGATGATGCCGTCGAGGGGCATGCGTGCGTGAGAGACGCCGAGCCTTGGCTCCGAGGGGAACAGAAGGACCCCGAATGCGGCAAGTGGCAGCGCGGCCAGGAGGCCTGCATCGGCGGCCGAGGGGAACGGCAGCGCACCGTTTCTCGCGAAGTCGTACCACGTGACAATCGCTTCTCCGACAGCCCAAACAGTGGCGAAGGCCCCGATCCACATCCAGGCGAGCCGTACTTGAGGCGCCGCGCGCCGACCGAACACGACGCAGCTGGCGGCTGCCAGCACGGCGACGGCGAGCTTGACGACGGCACGGAGGTCAGTGGTGAAACCGTGGCCACCTTGGTGAGAGGCCGTCCAAATGAGGAAGAGCCCGAGGATGATCGCTGCCCCCCAGGCGGTCACTCCGAATTGGCGAATGGACCTGCCGCGGACCTCGGGAAGCGAGTCGGCTTCCGGCGAGTCGGCTTCCGGCGCGTAGGCGTGCACAAGCTCGCTGGCTGTCGCAGTCTCGGCGGTGTCCACTGCCATGTCTCTTTGTCGCTCCCGCACTCCCTGTCGGACAAAGCGTGATCGACGTGCTCAGGGTTGTTGGATCCGCTGCCCGGACAAGTCCCCGGATGTCCCGAGGAGCCAATTGAGACTATCGGTCCTAGCGAGTCGGCCCTTGAGGGGTTCCAATGCCCGGGCCCCGGTGATGGGCGCGCCTATTGACCGACGGTGATGCAATGCTAGGGCGACCTCCATACTCCCTGTTCAGACGCCTACTCTTCCGGGTCTCGGTCGACTCTTCGCTCAGTCTTGCGCTCCGATCGTAGGCGTTTCTCAGCGAGCCTGCGGTCGATGGAGGACTTCGTCGGCGCAGTCGGCCACCGGCGGGCGTGGACGGCGAGCGCGCCCCGCACCCGGTCGCGTAGACGTTCGAGAGCGAGGTCTCGGTTGCGCGTCTGTGAGCGTTCGTCTACGACCACGATACGTATCACGGGCCCGAGCTCGGAGGCCAGCCGCACCCGTTGGAGGTCCGTGAGCGCTCCAGACGTCTCGAGGTTCCAGGTCAGCATCACCTTGGTATTCGAGGTGTTCGCGTGCTGCCCGCCGGGTCCGCCGCTGCCGGAGAAGCGCCACCGAAGCTCGCCCGCCGGGATGGTGAGCCGTCGCGTCACGATGAGATCACCGCTCACATCGACCACAATCGAAGCTCCTCGGGCTCGCAGGGGGTGGCTCTGCTGCTTGGCTGCTCGTGTCCTGAGAGATCAGCCGGGCAGTACGGCTTCGATCGCCGTGACGAGCTCAGGCGCGCTCAGCTCGACCGTCGGCCTGAAGCGGACGATGGGCTGGCCACCGGGAGCGACGAGGAACTTCTCGAAATTCCACTGGATGTCGCCGGCATTTCCCTCGGCGTCGGCGACCTGTGTCAGCTCGGCGTAGAGCCGATGACGACCCGTCCCGTTCACCTCGAGCTTCTCGGTCATGGGGAACCTCACCCCGTAGGTCGTGGAACAGAAGCTCTCGATCTCCTCGGCCGATCCGGGCTCTTGCTCCCCGAACTGGTTGCAGGGGACCCCGAGCACGGTGAAACCGCGGCCGGCATACTGCTCCTGCAGGCTCTCGAGACCGGAGTACTGGGGCGTCAGCCCGCAGCGCGATGCCACGTTGACGACGAGCATTGCCTTGCTCTCGAAGCGGTGGAGGTCAAGCGGCTCGCCTTGCAGGGAGTGGATGGGGGCGTCGTAAATGGCCACGGCGTCAGCCTACGACCCGCGTCAGGCGAAGCGGATGACGAAGAACGTGCCTGCCACGAGGCAGTACAGGCCGAAGGGCCACAGGGTTCTCGTCTTGAAATACCGGGTCAGGAATCGGACCGAGATGAAGGCAGCGACGAAGGCGCACAAGGCGCCGACCAGCGCCTGGCTCCGAACGCCGTCACCGAGCGGTCCGAGCAGATCGGGGATCTTGTAGATCCCGGCGAGGAGAATTACCGGCGTTGCGAGCAGGAACGAGAAACGGGCCGCGTCCTCATGGTCCAACCCCCGAATCAGCCCTGCCACCATTGTGATGCCAGAGCGACTGATGCCCGCGAGCAGTGCCAGTACCTGAGCCGTTCCGATCACTCCGGCTTCCTTGAAGTCGAGCGTCTTCAGTTCCCGCGGTGGCAGATGGCCTCGCCGCTCCCGGATCTCGGCGCGGCGTCGGGCGACCTCCCCCCCGAAGAGGATGAAGGCGTTGATGACGAGGAAGATCGAGGCTGCCAGCGGCTTGGTGAACAGCACTCGTAGCTCGTGCTCGAAAATCAGACCGGTGATGCCGGCGGGAATCGTCGCGACAACGAGGAGCCAGCCGAGCCGCTCGGTCGGCGTCGTGATCGTCCGCGTGCGACTCGAGTGGGCCAAGGCGCCGATGATCGCCTTCCAATCCCTCCAGAAGAAGGCGACAAGGGCCAGCGCGGTCCCCACATGGAGCGCGACGACGAAGGCGAGCCAGAACGACTCGGGCTTGCTCTCTGACGCGACCAGGTTGTTCCAGTTGAAAAGGGCCGGGAACACGACGGCGTGGCCCAGGCTCGAGACGGGGAAGAGCTCACTCACGCCCTGAAGGACTCCGAGCACTACCGCCTGGAAGAAGGTCATCTTGCTGTGCTGAGCCACCGCGTGGCCAGGCCCGCCCGATCCCGTGGCGAGCAGGACGTGGGTGAAGAGGTGAACGCTGGCGATCAGCACCGGCGGAGCCTAGCGGGAGATGCGAGCTCAGAAGGCGAAGGTGCCGGGGCCCGAAGCAGAGCGGCACTTGTCGGGTCCCAAAGCGCAAGTCTGCTTGACGAGACCGATATGGACGTCGTCTTCGCCTCCCCAACAGTGTGAAGCACACATATCTTCAGCTCAGATATAGCAGCAATTGGCAGTGAAGTTCCCCGTCGGTAAGCTCGATGACAATCGAACCAACGCGAGCGAGGCTGCGCGTAGGCGGCGTGCTCGCCCGGCCGGCAGGTGGTGATCGTCGTGGAATCCGTTGAGGTCTCCCAAGTGCGCGAGGTCCGGACCGTCATCCCCGGGCCCCGGTCGCTGGAGCTCGCCGCCCGCAGGAAGGCATCGGTCCCAGCGGGCGTGGGCGCCACAATGCCGATCTTTGCAGAACGTGCGTACGGTGGCATCGTGGTCGACGTCGACGGCAACTCGTTCATCGACCTCGGCGCCGGGATCGCGGTGCTGAACGTGGGCTCGAGCGCCCCTTTGGTTGTTGAGGCCGTCACCGAGCAGATGCAGCGTTTCACTCACACGTGCTTCCAGGTGACCGGCTACGAGGGGTATATCGCCCTGGCGGAGCGCCTCAACGCGCTCGCACCAGGTACGGACGAGAAACGCAGCTTCTTCGTGAACTCGGGTGCCGAGGCAGTCGAGAACGCCGTGAAGATTGCCCGGTCCTTCACCGGCCGTCAGGCCGTCGTCGTGTTCGACCACGCCTTCCACGGCCGGACTCTGCTCACGATGTCGCTCACCGCCAAGGCGATGCCGTACAAGTCGGGCTTTGGGCCGTTTGCTCCTGAGATCTACCGCGAGCCGTTCAGCTACCCCTACCGTTGTGCCGGCGGGGCGCCGCCCGAGCGGTGCGGTGAGGTGTGTGCGGATCTGGCGATCGCTTCGATGGACAAGCAGATCGGTGGGAATCGCATCGCGTGCCTGCTCGTGGAGCCGGTGCAGGGTGAGGGTGGGGTGATCATCCCCGGGGAGGGTTTCCTTCCGCGCTTGGCGGACTATTGCAAGCAACACGGGATCGTCCTTGTCGCCGACGAGGTGCAAGCCGGCATCGCCAGGACGGGCAAGATGTTCTCGTGCGAGCACTTCGGCGTCGTCCCTGACCTGCTCACGACGGCCAAGGGACTTGGCGGCGGGCTTCCGATCGGTGGTGTCACCGGGAGAGCCGACATCATGGACGCCATTCATCCCGGCGGGCTGGGCTCCACCTTCGGTGGCAACCCAGTGTCGTGTGCCGCGGCACTCGGTGCCTTGTCCGAGATCGAGTCCCAGGGTCTTGTGAGTCGCGCTCAACACATCGGAGAGATCTTCAAGGCTCGCCTTGGGAACCTTGCCGAGGAGGTGCCGGCTGTCGGTGAGGTCCGCATCATCGGAGCAATGGCCGCGCTCGAGTTCGTGACCAGCCGAGAGATGAAGCAACCCGATCCCGCTGCAACTTCCAGGGTTCTCGCCTCGTGCCACTCCGAGGGCGTCATCTTGTTGAAGGCCGGAACCTACGACAACGTCGTGCGCATTCTCCCGCCGCTGGTGATCTCAGACGACCTGTTGAATGAGGGGCTCTCGGTTCTCGAAAAGGCGGTCCGGGCGCTCTGACCCGTCGTCGGCGCCTGTGACGAGCGCCGCGGCGCTCGACGACATCGGGAGGACCTCGGGCGAGCCGCACCGGCTCGGCCAGGCTGTCGAAGCAGTACGAGAGCTCTAGGTGGGCAACGACACAGGCACGCGAAGCAGCGCCCGACGAGCTGACCGCACGCGGGTCAGTGGTGGCGTTGTCGCGCCGGTGGTCTCGCTGAGAAGTGTCCGCCGGGTGTTCGCGGCGGCGGGTGGTTCAGTTCGTGAAGGTGACTGTGACTGAGTCGGGGACCACCTCGTACCATGTCGTCCCGGGCTGGAGGGTGATCGGTTTCCCGTTCGGGAACGAGAACTTCGTGATGTCCCCACCGCTGGGGCGACTCCAGGTCCCCGTCTCCCTGAGGCCGTCGCGCAGCACGTAGGCGGTCCCCGTGCCGGTCGTGATGCTCTCGACGTCGGGGCTGTCCGCGCCGCTCTCGTTGTAGGGCCCTGCCTGGACCTGCACCATCTGGATCACGACGTTGGTGGCGTGGAGCTGCTGGCCGGCGGGATCGTTGTCCGGCTGGGCGTTGTAAGAGCGCAACCATTGCCCGGCAGTTTGGCTCCACTGCCAGACGACGGGCGACTCGACCGAGAACGGGACCGACGCGGACGCGACCGGAGTAGCACCGGCGGGGACTGCCCTGGAGTACCGGAAGATCCTTGGCGGGAGAGTCCGGGCCCTGGGAAACAGCCCCCAAAGCTCAGAGGTCGAGGTGTAGTAGTTGTATGGCGCACCTAGGCTCGCCGGCAGGACGGAGGAGTTGTAACGATAGAAGGCGTTTGCAGTGGGCTCGACGCTACCGTTGGCGTTGTAGATCCACGCTAGCGACGCAACCTGGTTCGTCCACGGAAGGATTCCGCCGCTGTAGGCGAGGATGGCGTGGCGGTACTGCTGCAGGATGTTCCAGTCGTCCCAGCGTACCGAGCGGACGGGGCCTATCAGCGGTGCGTTCTGGCACTGGAACACGGCCATGTACCGCGTGATCCCGCCTTCCGCCATCTCCTCGTAGACGATGTCCGCCTGGTCGAGGCCGCTCTGCGGACGCGAGGAGAAGTCGTTGCCGATCTTCACGGCGAGCGCCGGGCGTTGCGGCGCCTTGCCACCCGGAGCGGGGAGGTCCGTGAGTGGGCAGACCTTCGAGCTAACCACGGCACGCGGCCGAGTCGTCGTAGTGGTCTTGAGGGTCGTCGAGGTCGAGGAGTGCGTGCCGCCTTTGGTGCTCCCACTCGACATGACAGCCGCGAGCACGACGCCGACGAGCACGATGACCACGGCCACACCGGCAACGAGGCCTATGCGCTGCCCACGTCCCAGGCCCTCGATCCAACGCCGGAGAGCTGATCTGCTGCCACCTCGCCCGGAGGTTCGGCGGTGCCGAGGAGTCTGCTGGCTCATCTCTCACTCTTTCGGAGGCTGCTCAGAAGTCGGTTCACCGGTGCGAAAGTACCGGAGACCGGGCGCGAGATGGGGGATCCCCGGCGCTGGGAACGCGACAGGCGCGCCATGCTGCTGCGCGAAACCTTGCAGGAGGTCGCTGGTCCCGCGGCCGGTGACCCCGTGACCTGCGCCTCACCGCCGAGCTTGGCGTCTTCAGGCAGCCGGGACCGCGCCAGAGCGGCCGTTCAGCTCGGTGATGAGATCGTCCCACACCGGGACCAGGTCGAGCAGCGAGCGCCAGAAGCTCTGGTCCCGGCGGGCTTCGAACTCCTCAATCGACACCCCCTGCTGTTCGACCCAGGTGTAGTAGCCGAGGTTGAAGATCCGGTTTCGATCGAAGTCCGTGCACTCGAGAAGATGGTCTTCGCCTGCTCCGAGCAGGTGCTCGCCAAAGACCTGGGCTGCGGAGACCTCTGTGAACCCTCCCGTCCAGTCGCGCCTGAGCGCGTCGGAGAGCTCGCTCTGGTACATGGCGGCGCCGTCGGTGGCGACTGTGACAACCAGGTCGTCACCGCTGAGATGAAGCCGCTTTGCGAGCTTGATCGCGGCCAGGACGTTGCACCAGCTCGAGAGGCCGAATGACGAGAGCGCGGCGATCAGTCCCGGCGGGACACCGCGGCCCGCCAGGTAACTCCAACCCACGTCGGTGTTCGCGAGAACGTTCAGGGAGTCGGTGGCCCGGTCCGAGATGGCGATCACGACATCGGTTCCCATCACGTTGTGGATGAGAGGCACGTGCTTGTCACCGATCCCCTGGATGTTGTGCTCGCCGAACCCGTTGTTCAGCAGGGTCGGGCACTCCAGCGCCTCGACGGCGACGGTGAGCGATCCGAACTTGTCCTTCAGGTGGTCCCCGGCACCGATGGTGCCGGCTGAGCCGGTGGCGGACACGAACGCCCGGACCTTCAGCTCGGGCTGCGATGCCGCAAGGTGCTCCACGACGCGCTCGAGCGCCGTGCCGGTCGCCAGCCGGTGGACCAGGTGATTACCGAACTCGCAGAACTGATTCAGGATGACGTTGTCCGGGTCCTCCGCGAGCTCGTGGCAACGGTCGTAGATCTCCTTCACATTGCTCTCGGTGCCAGGCGTCTTGATGATGTCGCTCTCGTCCACGACCCATCGCTCGAGCCAGTCGAAGCGCTCGCGGCTCATCCCCTCGGGCAGCACCGCGACACCGCGGCAGCCCATCACCCGCGAGACCGCCACCCCGCCGCGGCAGTAGTTGCCAGTCGACGGCCAGATCGCCCGATGGCGGGTGGGGTCGAAGGTGCCGGTTACCAGCCTCGGTGCAAGGCATGCGTAGGCCGCAAGCACCTTGTGGGCGCCGATCATCGGGAACCGGTCACCGAAGGCGACGACGATGGGCGCATCGACACCGGTCAGCTCACGGGTCAACACGACGTGCTCAGGCACCTCTGCCAAGCCGCCGTCGAGCTTGTTGTACCAGTGCACGCGCCAGAGGTTCGCGGGCGAGCCTGCGTTCCTGTCGACATCGCTCAACAGGGCGTGCATCGTGCTCGGGGCCTTGGCCGGGTTCGCGAGCTGACCGAAGGTCGGCAGCACGATCCGCTGCTCCCGGAAGCGTTGCGCGGTCCGCTCGACAGCAGCGGGGTCAACGACTTCTGAGTCCAGTCCGAAGATGTTCACAGGATGATCTTGGTAGCTTGTGCCGGCTCGGGCAAGCGCGGTGAACCCGGCCTCGCCACGCGACGGGGCGCAAGTGGCGCATTGACAGCTTGTCGGGGCGCACGGTACTACATGGTGTGACCACACGGAAGGTGCTGCGAGGGGCGCGCTGGCCCGGCGAAGTGGCGATCGAGGCCGGGGTCATCACCGGGATCGGTGCCATCGCACCCAGACCGGGCGATGAGGTGATCGCCTGCGACGGCGGCATCGTGACTGCCGGACTGATCAACACCCACCATCACCTGTACCAGTGGCTCACCCGCGGTCGGGCCACCAGCTGCGACCTGTTCACGTGGCTCCAGGAGCTCTACCCGGTCTGGGCGCGCATTTCCGTCGAGGATGTCGCGGCGGCGGCAACCGTTGGCCTGGCCGAGCTCGCGTTGAGCGGGGCGACGACGGTGGCTGACCACCACTACGTCGTGCCACGCGGCGACGACTCGGTCTTCGACGCCATCGCGTCGGCGGGACGAAGCGTTGGCGTTCGCCTCCACCTGTCGCGTGGCTCGATGGACCTCGGCCAGAGCGCCGGCGGGTTGCCTCCCGACGATGTCGTCGAGCGCACCGACGCGATCCTCGCGTCAACCGAGTCTGTGGCGGCCAGGCTGCACGACGGTGACCGGGTCACTGTCGTGGTGGCGCCCTGCAGCCCGTTCTCGGTGAGCGCGGAGCTCATGAGGCAGTCGGCAGTGCTCGCCCGCCGGCTTGGTCTGCGGTTGCACACCCACCTCGCCGAGACGATGGCGGAGGAGCGCGACTGCCTGGCGCGCTTCGGCCGGCGCCCGCTCGATGTCGTTGAAGAGCTTGGATGGCTGGACGGCGACGTTTGGTACGCGCACGCCGTCCACCTCAACGCTTCGGAGGTTGCCAGGCTGGGGGCGGCCGGCGCCGGCGTCGCCCACTGCCCGAGCTCGAACGCTCGGCTGGCGTCGGGCTTGTGCCCGGTCCGCGACCTCCTCGACGCCGGGGCCCCGGTCGGGCTCGGAGTCGACGGTGTCGCCTCGAACGAGGCCGGCGTCCTCCTGCCGGAGTTGAAGCAGGCGCTCTTTCTTGCCCGCCTCCGCTCCGGTCAACCCGATGCGCTGTCACCGAGCCAGGCGCTCGAGCTGGCCACCTCGGGCGGCGGCCGGTGCCTCGGCCGCCCCGATCTCGGGCGATTGGAGGTCGGAGCGCCGGCCGACGTCGCCGTCTGGCCGGCCGACGACCTGGAGGACATCGCGGACGCGGTCGCGGGGCTCGTGCTCGGACCTTCCCGCCAGGTGCTCCACCTCTTGGTCGGAGGCGACGCGGTCGTTGCCGACGGCTCGCTCGTGGGTGTGGACCTACGGGCCGCCCACGGCGAGCTCGCCCGCCGCGCGCGCCGGCTCTGGAGCTGAGCGCCGCTTGTTCAAGCTGTTCCCTGATCGACGGCTTTTCCCAGCTCAGTGCCGCGGTGCTCGAGGGCGGCCTTGCTCAGAACTGGCCCGACCCAGGCACCGGCGCACCGGCGGCGCGCCGACACGATGGCGGCGAATCCTTTGTACGATGAGCGAAAGACAACCTAGGTCAAGCGAGCTTCGATCCGGCAAGGTGCCGGCGCAGGCCATGTGTCGCGCCCCCCTTCTCAAGGGTGCGAAGGCCCTCGAGCAGCCAAGGGAAAGGGGAGACCGGACATGAGGAGCTTCCTCGGTCGAGACATCTTGTCCTTGAAGGACATGGAGCGAGAGGAGTACTTCCAGATCTTCTCGGTGGCCGACCGGCTCAAGCCGATCGCGTCCGAGCGGTGCAACGGGGACCTGCTGAAGCACAAGACCCTCTTGACCGCGTTCTATCAGCCGAGCACCCGGACTCGTCTCGCGACCGAGGCCGCCATGCATCGCCTCGGCGGTCATGTGCTGGGCTTCTCGGACGCGAAGATGACGCGCGCCGGCGACTTCTACCAGGAGACGATAAAGGACACCGTCCACATGCTCGAGTACTACGGCGATGTCATCGCGATGCGCCACTTCCAGCAAGGAGCGCCGCACGAGGCCGCGAAGTGGGCCTCGGTCCCGGTCATCAACTGTGGGGACGGCTGGGGTGAGCACCCGACCCAGGTGCTGACCGACTTGTACACGATCTGGCAACAGAAGGGTCGCCTCGACGGCCTGAAGGTGCTCTGCGTGGGCGACATGCGGATGCGGACGATGCACTCGATCCTCTATGCGATGTCACAGTTCGACATGGAGGCCTTCGTGGTCGGCCCGCCGGAGATGTCACTGCTCGACGAATTCAAGTCTGAGCTGGACGAGCGCAACGTCCAGTACAAAGAGAAGCAGGACGTCGAGAGCTGCATCGCCGATGCTGACGTCATCTACATGGAGCCTGTGGTGCAGGCCGACTACACGGTGTCGCGCGACGAGGCCACCGAGGACAAGGGCCTCACGCCCCCGGCGTACCGAGTCACCCGGGAGCTTCTCGCAACAAAGGCCAAGAGCGACGCCATCATCCTGCACTCGCTGCCTCGCATGGACGAGCTACCGCCCGACGTCGACAGCACGCGTCACGCGCGCTACTGGGTCGAGGCCTTCAACGGCGTCGTGATGCGGATGGCTCTGCTGTCGCTCATCCTCGGCGCGATCGAGTAGGCGCGACCATGCAGACACATCTTCGCGGCCGCGACTGCATCACCCTGCAAGAGTTCACCAAGGACGAGCTCGACACATTCTTGGACGTCGCTTTCGCGCTGAAGCGGGCGCGCGCCCTCGGCGAGCCCCATGCCTACCTGAGGGACAAGGTCCTCGCGATGCTGTTCTTCTTCCCGAGCACCCGCACCCGCACCTCGTTCGAGGCGGGCATGGCACAGCTCGGTGGGCACGCCCAGTTCATCGAGTCCAAGACCACCCAGATCGCGCACGGCGACACGGCCAAGGAGATCGGGCAGATCCTCGGCCGGTACAACGACGGGATCGCCATCCGGCAATGCGATTGGGGAACGGGCAACAAGTACATCCGCGACGTGGCGGAGGCCAGCCGCGTACCGGTGCTGAACATGCAGTGCGACTACTACCACCCCCACCAGGCCCTTGCTGACATCATGACGATCATCGAGCGCTTCGGCGATCCACGCGGCAAGACGGCGACGGTCAGCTGGGCGCGTTCGGCGAGCTACTCGAAGCCTGTCAGCGTGGCCCAGAGCCTTGTGCTGTTGCTGCCGCGCTTCGGGATGAACCTGCGCCTCGTGCACCCGCCAGAGTTCAAGCTCATGCCCGACATCGTGGAGCAGGGCAGGGAGAATGCCCGCAAGGCCCACTCTTCATTCGAGATCATCGAGGACTTCGACGAGGGCATCAGAGGGACCGACGTCGTCTACGCGAAGAGCTGGGGTGCCCTGCTCACAACCCAGGACCCAGAAGAGGACAAGCGCCTCATCGACAAGTACGAGTCCTGGATCACCGACGAGCGTCGCATGGCGCTGGCTAACGAGGACGCGATCTACATGCACCCGTTGCCGGCCGATCGCAACGTCGAGGTCACCGACGCCGTGATCGACGGCCCTCACTCGATCGTCTACGACCAGGCCGAGAATCGCCTTCACGCCCAAAAGGCCGTGATGGCGCTGACAATGAGCTGACGGAAGAGCGCCAATGGAAACCTCATTCAAGACCCCGGGAACGGCCGTGGTCGCCATCGGCGGCAACTCACTCATCAAGGACAAGCAGCACCAGACCGTGCTGGACCAGTACATCGCCGCCCACGAGACATGCCTGCACATCGTCGCCATGATTCAAGAAGGCTGGAATGTCGCCATCAGCCACGGCAATGGGCCGCAGGTGGGGTTCATCCTGCGGCGCTCGGAGCTTGCGGCCCACGAGATGCACGAGGTCCCGCTCGACGTCTGCGGTGCGGACAGCCAGGGCGCGATCGGCTATGCGTTGCAGCAGAACCTCTGCAACGAGTTCCGCCGGCTAGGCATAGCCCGAGAGGCTGCAACGGTCATCTGCCAGACAGAGGTGGCCGCTGACGACCCGGCGTTCAAGCATCCGACCAAGCCCATCGGCGGGTTCATGGACGAGGAGCAAGCCGAGCGGCGGCGCAAAGAAGGATGGAACATCGTCAACGACGCGAACCGGGGCTACAGGCGAGTCGTGGCATCGCCCCAGCCTCTTCGCATCGTCGAGCTTGCTGCGATCCGAGCCCTGATCGCGGCCGGTGTCGTCGTGGTCACCGTCGGCGGCGGCGGGATCCCGGTGGTTGCGGATGCGGATGGCAATCTTCACGGTGTCGCCGCGGTCATCGACAAGGACCTCGCGTCAGCCTTGCTGGCCAACAACCTGGGAGCTGACCTTCTCATCATCTCGACTGCGGTCGAGAAGGTGGCGCTGAACTTCGGCACGCCTGAAGAGACCCTGGTCGACCACCTCACGCTGGCCGAGGCCAAGGCGCACCTCGCCGAGGGCGTGCACTTCGCAGCGGGCAGCATGGCGCCGAAGATCCAGGCGGTCGTCAATTATCTCTCCAACGGTGGAACGGCGGCGATCGTGACGAATCCGGAGAACGTCGCCCGCGCGCTGCACGGCGAGACTGGGACCGTGTTCACGCTGGATTGACGGTAGACAGCCGTTCGGCTTGTGTGGCAGCGTCCCACCTCGTTCCCGGCCAAGCCCGGCTCCGCGATCTCGATCCGGTACGGTGAGAATGTTGGATCAGACCGCGTCCTAGAGAGCACAGGGCCGTCTCGGCGATAGGGGGGTGCAGACGATTACGAAGTTCACGCTCAACGGACGACCGGTCGAAGTCGGCGATCATCCGCACCTGCTCGCTGCACTTCGTGAGGAGCTCGACGTCACCTCGCCCAAGGACGGCTGCTCCCCATCGGGTCAGTGCGGATGCTGCACGGTACTGATTGACGGCAAGGCGTCGGTTAGCTGTCAGGTCTCACTCGAGAAGGTGGCAGGAAAGTCGATCACGACACTGGAGGGGTTCGACGCCTCGGAGAGGGAGCGCTTCGCTGCCGTGTTCGCCTCCGCCGGTGCGCTGCAGTGTGGGTTCTGCACGCCCGGCATCATCGTCCGTGTCAAGGCGCTCATCGACAGGAAGGGCTCGGCTCTCACCCGCGACGAAGCAGCGCGCTATCTCGGTGCGCACCTGTGCCGGTGCACGGGCTACGGCAAGATCCTCGACGCGGTGGAGGTGCTGGCTAGCGGTGAGTCACGGGAGGCGATCCCGCCGGGGGGCCTCGGGACCCGGGGCGCCCGCTACGAGGGCATCGATCTCGCGCTCGGCGACCGTGACTATGTCGACGACATCAGGGTTCCCGGCATGCTTCATGGAGCGCTCCGGCTCGCGGACCACGCCAGGGCCGACGTTCTCAGGATCGACACGACTGCGGCGCGCGCCGTGGACGGTGTCGAGGCCGTGCTCACTGCTGCGGAGGTCCCGGGTGACTTGCGGGTCGGGATCATCCACGCCGACTGGCCGGTGTTCATCCCCGAGGGTGGCCGGACGTCCTACTTGGGTGACGTCCTCGCCATTGTCGTCGCCGGCTCGAGACAGGTCGCACGGCAGGCCGCCAAGCTCGTCGAGGTCTCGTACCGTCCGCTGCGGCCGCTGACCGACGCCGTCGCGGCGATCGACGATGATGAGGACGCGGCCTGGGAGATCGACGGCAACGTGCTCTCGCGTTCGGCCTACCGGCGCGGCGACGTGGACGCGGCGCTCGGCGCCTCTGCCCACACCGTGCACGAGATCTTCCAGACCCAACGCGTCGAACATGCTTTCCTCGAACCGGAGTCGACCCTCGCCGTGCCCGGGCCCAATGGTGCCTTGAAGGTGTTCTCAGGTGGTCAGGGTGTGTGGGACGACCGCAACCAGGTCGCCGCCGTGCTCGGGCTCGCGACCGATCAGGTCGTCGTCGAGCAGGTGTCCAACGGCGGCGCGTTCGGCGGCAAGGAGGACATGTCCAACCAGGCCCAGACGGCGCTTGCCGCGTGGCTGCTGCAGCGGCCCGTGAAGTGCACTCTGTCGCGCGAGGAGTCGTTTCTCCTCCACCCCAAGCGCCATCCGATCCGTATGGAGTACCAGGCCGGGTGCGATGCCGATGGCAAGCTCACCGCGTTGAGGGCACGCCTGATCGGGGACTCTGGGCCGTACGCATCGGTCGGCGTCGAGGTCCTCGAACGCGCCGCGGGTCACGCGTCGGGGCCGTACCACCTGCCGGTGATCGACGTCGAGTCCATTGCCGTGCGGACCAACAACCCGGTGTGCGGCGCGTTCCGCGGCTTTGGCGCCAATCAGGCGCAGTTCGCGATGGAGGGAGTCATCGACCGGCTCGCGGCTCAGGTCGGCATCAGCGCCTGGGAGATGCGCTTCCGCAACGCGGTGACGCCGGGCGTGGTCTGGGGGCCCGGACAGGTCATGGACGACGGGTCGATCGGCGCGAGAGCGTGCCTGGAGGCCATCAAGCCCGCCTACGAACAGGCGGTCACCGACGGCAAGGCGGTGGGCCTCGGCTTTGGGCTCAAGAACTCCGGGCTTGGGAACGGTGTCGTCGAGGTCATCAAGGCGGTCGTCCGGTTCTCCGAGGATGGCGGCGTGGAGGTCCGCCACTGCTGGACCGAGATGGGCCAGGGCGTTCACACCGTTGCGCTCCAAGTCGCCGTCGAGGAGCTCGGCGTTGATCCGGGTGCGGTGCGGGTCGTGGTCGACACAACGCGCGAGCTGGGTGCCGGCCAGACGACCGGTTCTCGCGGGACGGTGATGGGAGCGGGCGCAGTCTCCGACGCGTGCAGGCGCGCGATCGCCGACGGGTGCCGCCCGGGTGTGGACTATGAGGGCGAGTACCGCGTCGACTGGACCAGTTCGCTGGACGAGGGTCTGGAGAACCCGGTGATCCACGCTGTCTTCTCCTACGCCGCCCAGCTCGTGGTCCTCGAGCGTGAGAGCGGCAGGATCGACAAGGTGGTGGCGGTCCACGATGTGGGACGGGCCGTCAATCCGCTCCTGTGTGAGGGCCAGATCCAAGGGGCTGTGCACATGGGCCTCGGCTACGCTTTGTCCGAGGAATTCCCCTGTGACGACGAGGGGCGACCACGGAACATGACGCTTCGGAGCCTTGGGATCATCCGGGCCAAGGACGTGCCGCCGATCGAGGCCATCCTCGTCGAGGTGCCCCAGCCGAGGTCTCCCTACGGCATCAAGGGCGTTGGCGAGATCGGTCTGGTGCCTACGGCTGGAGCGGTCGCGGCCGCGTTGCATGATCTGGACGGCCTTTGGCGGTCGACACTCCCGATGCGAGCGCCGGCCGGCGCCACTGGGGGCGGTGCCACAGACCAATGAACGCTCTCGCACCTGGCACCACCGACAGCGTCTCGGAAGCGGGCGTCACCAGCGGGCTGGTCTGCGGCCACCATCACCTCTACTCTGCGCTGGCACGCGGGATGCCGGCACCGCCGCGCACACCGCGCAACTTCCGGGAGATCCTCGAGCAGGTGTGGTGGCGGCTCGACTGCGCCCTCGACCTCGACATGATCAGGTGGTCAGCAATGCTGGGAGCGCTCGAGGCGCTCGAGCGGGGGACGACCGCGATCGTTGACCATCACGCGTCCCCGAATGCCATCGAGGGCTCTCTCAGTGTCATCGCGGACGCCTGCGCCGAGGTCGGAGTACGGGCCTGCTGTTGTTACGAGGTCACCGACCGCAACGGTCCCGACGGCATGCGCAGCGGATTGGCCGAGAACGAGCGCTTCCTGCGCTCGGGTGGGCGCGGGTTCGTCGGCGCCCATGCCTGTTTCACGCTTTCGGACGCCACTCTCGAGGCAGTGGCTGGGCTGGCGGCCGACCTCGGCCAGGGCGTGCACATCCATGTCGCCGAGGACCGCATCGACTCGGCCGCCGGCGAGCGGCTCGAGGGCGTCGCGACCGACGACTGGCTCCTCGCCCACTGCGTGCACCTGGACCGTCCGCTTCGCGGGACGGTGGCTCACAACCCACGCTCGAACATGAACAACGCCGTGGGCTATGCCCGCCCAGCGCGTCTTGGGAACACGGTTGTGCTCGGGACCGACGGGATCGGCGGGGACATGCTGGAGGAATTCCGCATCGCCTACGTCCGCCACCGTGAGGACGATGTGACAGCGACGCCGGCTGCCGCCTGGTCCTGGTTGGAGAGCGGCAGAGTCCTGGTTCCGGAGGCGGCAGAGGACCGAGTCCGGTGGAGCTACGAGCCGGTCGACCCGTGGCATCTCGCCTTCACGCCGGGCGTGCAACCCGTCGAGGTCGTGGTCGCCGGTGAGGTCGTGTTCCGGGACGGCCGCCCGACGCGGGTCGACGCGCTCGAGATACGCGCGCGAGCACACGAACAGGCACTGCGGCTCTGGGCCCGGCTCTAGCCTGTCGCTTGGGCCAAGCAGGCAGGCCCAGTCAGGCGGTCCAGTCCGCGAACGCGTCGATCATGGCGTGCACGTCCGACCCGAGCGGGTAGAGCACCGGGCAGGTGCACCCGCGGTGCACGTACTCGGCCACCTTTGCCTTGCACTCCTCGGCCGTTCCCGACGCAGTGATCATCTGCACGACCTCGTCGGGCACGAACTTGGAGGCGGCCTCCACCTCTTCGGCGGTCGCAGGCCAGGTCAGCACCTTGCTGATGTCCTCCAGCAGAGACTCGGGGACGCCGGAGGCCTTCATGATGTGTGGTTGCTGACCGAGGTACTGGGTCACCAGCAATCGGGCGGCATCGAGGGCGGCAGCCCGGTCCTCGTCGAGCGAGCACACCACCAGCTGTGGGCGGTCGAGGTCGGTGGCCGAGCGGCCGGCCCGGCGGGCGCCACGCTCGAGATGATCCATTGCCTTGTCGTTGTAGATCGGCGAGACAAGGTAGTTGAGGACGACTCCGTCAGCGATCTCCCCGGCGAGCTCCATCATCTGCATACCGGTTGCTCCGATGTAGATGGGCACGTCCTTGGGCCGGCGCTCCTGGTGGACGTAGTCGAGCTCGACGCCGTCGAGATGGACGAACTCGCCGTCGTAGGTGACGTGCTGGTCGGCGAGCAGGGCACGGACCGCTTCGACGGTCTCACGCATCGCGAGCAGGGGCTTGGTTCGGTTCACGCCGACCTTGCTCGCAAGTGGCTCCCACCAGGCGCCGATCCCCAGGATCACACGGCCCGGAGCGAGGTCGTCCAAGGTCGAGAACGTCGATGCGAGCAGTGCCGGGTTCCGCGTCCAGTTGTTCACCACGCCGGAGCCCACCTTGATCCGCTCGGTGACGGCAAGGAACGCCGCCATCGGCACCGTCGCCTCACGCACGAGCCGGCTCTCTGCCTGCCAGATCGCATGAAACCCCTTGGATTCCGCGTAACGGGCGATCTCCATTCCCTCTCTAACAGCGTGCGCGTCCTGCAGGTAGACGGCAACTTGTGTACTCATGGCGACACCTCCTGAGTGATCGGACCAGATCCCGCCACCGGTCCAGGGCCCGAGCCCGCCAGAGCGATGTCCTGAGGGCGGACCGGCGCTCTCGGCAGCTCTAGGCCGGTGGCGGCGCGGATCGCTGCCACCACGGCAGCCGTTGACGAGACCATCGGCGGTTCGCCGGCACCCTTGGCGCCCATCGGGGACCCTGGCTCCGGCTCTTCGATCAGCGCCGCTATGTGCACGGGAGGCATGTCAAGGGCAGTCGGGATGACGTAGTCGGTGAAGGAGGGATTCCGCACCCGGCCGTGGTCGAGAACGATCTCCTCCATCACGGCGAGCCCTACGCCCTGCGCGATGCCACCCTCCAACTGGCCAACCAGCTGGACCGGGTTGAGCACACGGCCGACGTCTTGGGAAGTGGCGATCTCCAGGACCCGCACCAGGCCGAGATCGAGGTCGACGTCGACGACTGCGCGGTGGGCGGCGAAGGCGAATGAGACGAAGGCATCGCCTTGCCCGTCCACGTCCAGCTCCGCGGTGGGAGCGTGGTGGAAGTCCACGGTCTCCTCCAGCACATCACCCCGGGCAGCCTCGGAGATCGGAATGTCGACTTGGCCGTCAAGCGAGACGACTCTCCCGTCCACGATATCGAGGGTCTCTTGTGGAACGCCGTGCCTGCTCGAGACGGACTTGAGCAGTCGATCTCGGACGGCAAGACAAGCCGCTTGAACGGCCCCACCGGACATCCATGTCTGCCGGCTGGCCGAGGTTGACCCCGCCGAGCCGATGTCGGTCGTGCCCGGAGGCGCCAGGACCACATCGACGCCTCCGAGCACATCGCGGGCGATCTGCTGAGCGAGCGTGACGAAGCCCTGTCCGACTTCGACGGCGGCACAGGTGATGGTGGCCACGCCGTCCTCCAGCCTGCACCGTGCCGACGAGTAGTCGTCGAAGCCACCTCCGTACAAGAGGTTCTTGATCCCCACGGCGAACCCGACACCACGCCGCACGCGGTCGCGGTCGGCGGTTCGGCCGGCGCCGCCGGGGAGCTCGAGTTCTGCCGTGGTCATGGGCACGCCGGCCGGCAGGGGCGCGGCAACACACGTCCGGATGACCTCGGCGACGGGTGCTGTGCCCCGCAGCACCTGCCCGGTGATGAGCGAGTCGCCGGGCTTGAGAGCGTTGCGGAGCCGCAGCTCGACTGGGTCGAGCCCGAGCGCGGCCGCCAGCTTGTCCATCTGAGCCTCATAGGCAAAACACACCTGAACCGCGCCGAAGCCCCTCATTGCCCCGCACGGTGGGTTGTTGGTCCGAACCGCGACCGCCTCGACGACCGCGTTCGGGACTCGGTACGGTCCGGGTGCCATGCAGGCGGCGTTCATGGTCACGGCCGTCGATGTCGACAGGTATGCGCCGCCATCGAGGATGATGCGCGCCTCGACCTTCACCAACCGGCCGCCGGCATCCGCGTGATGGCGGTACCACATGACCGCCGGATGCCTGTGGACATGGCCCAAGAACGACTCCTCACGGGAGTAGACCATCTTCACCGGGCGCCCGGTGCGCAGCGCCAGGAGGCAGATCTGCACTTGCATGCTCAGGTCCTCGCGGGCCCCGAAGGAACCGCCGACACCGGCCAGGTGCAGCCTGACCTTCTCGAGCGGGAGAGCCAGGCATGCCGCCATCTGCTCTTGGTCGATGTGCAGCCACTGGGTGGCGATGTACAGGTCGACACCACCGTCCTCAGCCGGGATCGCGAGCCCGGACTCGGGGCCCATCTGGGCCTGGTCCTGCATACCTGTCTCATAGCGACCCTCGACCACGACTGTTCCGGCGGCGTCGGGATCGCCTGTGCGGACCCTCTGACGGTGGAGCACGTTGCCGAGCGGATGGATCGGCTCCGCGTCGGCTGCGGCCACCGGGTCGGTTAGCGGCTCGGTTGGCGCGTAGTCGACGATGATCGCCGCGGCCGCGCGTCGCGCCGTCTCCGGGTGGACCGCGGCCACCGCAGCGACCGGTTCTCCCATGTACCTGACCACATCCCACGCGAAGACCGGTTGGTCGGGGTAATCGAGCCCATAGGTCTTGCGACCGGGCACGTCGTCGGAGGTGAGCACTGCTCGCACACCGGGGATCCGAAGTGCCTCGGACACGTCGATGCCGCGGATCGCCGCTGCAGGATGGGGGGAGCGCACGATGTGTCCCCAGAGCATGCCTTCGGAGAACAAGTCGGAGGAGAAGGCGAACTCGCCGCGAACTTTGGGCACTCCATCGGGCCGCGCCGCGCTCTCACCAAGCCGGCGGCGCCGTGTGCCCAGAGCGGTGCTCACTCTTGTCGCGTTTCTTGAGCAGCTCGGACTGCTGCAAGGATCCGGCCGTAGCCCGTGCACCTGCACAAGTTGCCCGAGACGGCTTCGCGGACCTCCAGCTCGGTCGGGTCGGGATTGTGCTCGAGGAGATCGTGCACGCTCACCACGAATCCCGGGGTACAGAACCCGCACTGGACACCGCCTTCGGCGAGAAAGGCGGCTTGGACGTCCGAGAGCTCGTTCTCTCCAGCGGAAAGACCCTCGACGGTGACGATGTCGGCGCCGACCGCGCTCGCGGCAAGCACCATGCAGGAGCAGACGAGCTTGCCGTCCATGAGAACCGAGCAAGATCCGCACTCGCCTTGCTCACAGGCGTTCTTCGATCCGGGGAGGCCGAGGCGCTCGCGAAGCACATAGAGGAGGTTTTCTCCGAGCCATGCCTCGGCAACGTCGTGCTCGTGACCGTTGACGCGAAGTTGGTAGTCGATCAGCTCGCCCACGATGTCTGCTCCCATGTCCCTCCGTTGTGGTCCGCGAGCACGCGTCCGAGCGCCCGCTGCGCGCACACTCCCACGGCGTGGCGACGGTAGTCCGCTGTGGAGCGGTGATCGTCGATGGGCCGTGCAGCCGAGCGCACCAGAGCAGTGAACTCTGCGACGTCGCCCTCGTCGGTGAGTGTCCTTCGCGCCCAGTCGATCCTGGAGCTGATGAACTCCTCGGCGTCGCGTGCACGGATCACCACAGGTCCGACCGAACCGAGGGCGCACCGGACCGACTGCCCGGCCCAGTCGACGACGAGCGCCACGTTCGCCACAGCGATCACCATTGCGTTGCGCGTGCCGACCTTGAGGAACTCCTGCGAGCCCAGCGCGGCCGGGACCCGGACCTCAACGATGACCTCACCCGGCCCAAGCGTGGTGCGCTTGGGGCCGATTATGAGCTCGTCGAGTCCCAGGCTGCGGCGCCCCTTCTTCGATGCGACCACGATCCTGGCATCGAGCGCAGCGAGCACTGGGAGCGAGTCGCCGGCAGGCGACGCCGTGCCGAGGTTGCCTCCCAGGGTGCCCGCATTGCGGATCTGCGGGGACCCGACGGTGCGCGACGCCTGGGCAAGACCCGGCAGAAGATCGCTGAGCTGCGGCCCCATGAGCTCGGCGTAGGTGATGCCCGCACCGAGCACGACCTCGGCATGCTCGAGCCTCCATCCCTTGAGCTCCTCGACCTTTCTCAGGCACACGACCGCCGGAGGGCGCCGGAGGGCGAAATTGACCTCGACCATGAAGTCGGTCCCGCCGGCCAGAAGCTGGGCATCCGGACACTTGTCGAACGCGTCAAAGGCCTCTTCCAAGCAAGCCGGGACAAATACAGTCATTCGGTCAACTATACGGCCAACGGTCGTCTGCTCCCGCTCGGAGTCTGTCGCAGGAAGCGGGCTGCTCCGGTCAGGTCGCAGCGACGTCAGTGAGCGCGAACTTCATCACGTCGACGAGGCCCTTGTCGGTGATACGAAGCTCCGGGAGCACCGACAGGCCGAGGAAGCTCAGCTGCATGAACGGCGAGTCGATCGTCACCCCCAGGCCGTTGGATGCAGCCTCAGCCAGGAGGCGGACCTCTCCGGCTACCTCCTCGATGCTTTGGTCACTCATGAGCCCGCCGATGGGCAGACGGACCTCGGCCAGTACTTGTCCATCGCGTACAGCGAGCTGCCCGCCACCGATCTCCGCGAGCCGGGCAACGGCGACCGCCATCTCCGCTGGACCCGAGTCGTCGAGGGCACCGACGACCATGCAGTTGTGGGCGTCATGCGCGACCGTCGATGCGATGGCACCGTGGGTGAGACCGAAGCCTTGCACGTACCCGAGGCCGATCCGGCCTGTGCGGCGGTGACGCTCGACCACTGCGATGCGCGCCACTTGCACTGATGGATCGGTCACATCGAGCACGAGACCCCGTGTCGTGAGCGAACGCGACTCGATGCCGATCACCCGGGCACGGCCACCGGGCGGTGGCGAGCAGTCGAACGCATCTGGTCCAGGAGGGCTCTCGAGGTGGACCGACGCGCGCATCCAGTCCGGGGCGCCCACGTTCGGAACAGCACCTGGCACGATGAGACCGCCTGTCGCGACCAATTGGCCGGCCTGCCAGACCCGCGCCGGCTCGAAGCTCGACAGGTCATCGAAGCACAGCACGTCAGCCTGGTAGCCGGGCGCAAGCCAGCCCAAGTGGTCGAAATGGTGGTAGTCGGCCGGATTGCTCGTTGCCATCACGAGGGCGTCTTCGGTGCTCACGCCGGCGGCGACGGCCAGACGCACGCAGTCGTTGACGTGGCCGGAGTGCAGCAGCGTGTCCGGTTCCCGGTCGTCGGTGCACAGCGCGACCCGGTCGGTCCCGTGGCGGAGCACGGTCTCGATCAGGGCGGCGAGGTTGCGGGACGCGGAGCCCTCCCGTATGAAGATCCACATGCCTTTGCGACGTTTCTCTTCGGCCTCTTCGAGTTGCGTGCACTCGTGGTCGGACTCGATGCCTGCGGCGAGGTAGGCATCGAGTTGCCGGCCAACAACGCCTGGCGCGTGACCATCGACCCGCTTGTGGCCGGCGGTCGCGATCTTGGCGAGGACCTCTGGGTCGCCACTGACGACACCGGGGAAGTCCATGAATTCGGCAATTCCGATTGCCCCGTGCTCGTCGAGAAGTTCCCTCAGCTCGGCGCTGGAGAACTCGGCGGCCGGGCTCTCGAAATGAGACGCCGGCACGCAGCCCGGGGCGGAGATCCCGAAGGTGAAGGGGAGCCTGCCAGAAGCCTCGGCCAGGGCGACGATGCCAGGAACGCCGAAGACATTGGCGATCTCGTGTGGATCAGCGGCCACTGCGGTGGTTCCGTGTGGGAGCACGGCGCGTACGAACTCGTCAACCCAGAGCTTGGTGGACTCGAGATGCATGTGGGCATCCACGAAAGCGGCGGTGAGCGCCGCTCCGCTCACATCGACGGTTTCGTG
>PLIM01000044.1 GCA_003139355.1 Acidimicrobiaceae bacterium
TGACCTGCGCATTACGAGTGCGACCCGGTCCATTTCAGGGGTCGTCAGCGCTCGCCGATATGCCCTGCGACCTGCTCAGATGTTCCTACCGCTCGCTAACGCTGTCGGAAATACGCTGGGAGTTGTAGTCGCGTTGTAGTCGCGCTTAAGCGCTGCATTAAGAGTCTTCGAGCTCCACAACTACCACCGAGAGGAAGTGCGCCGGATGGTCGGGGTCAAGTTCCTTCTTTGCACCCAGCTTGTCGTTCAGACCGATCATGGCCACGTTGTTCTTGTGCACATCCGAAAAGACCGACTGGTGTCCTGCGGTTGCTGCGATCTCCGTTAGAGCGGCGTACTTGAGGCTTGTTGCGATGCCCTCGCGCCTTCTATCCCGCACGACCCCCATGGCATGAATGCGGTACTGACCCTCAACGTTGAGATCGGGTCCGAACACGATAATGCCGACAATTCGGCCAGACGGGCTCTCCTCTCCGACAAACAGACCCGCGTCTGCGCCGTCAGAGATGTCGGCTGGGGCACCTCGGATGCATTGCTCTGGCGGCTTAGTCCAGTGTCGTTCACCAGGCGTCACGCACTTGAACGTCTCGACGGCTTCTCTATCAGACTCGCGGTAACGGCGGATGACAACGTCTACCGCCGCCAAGCTACTTGGCTCAGCGAGGTCGCAGAGAAGAACTCAGCCGTAGCGGGGTTGCGGACGCGGCAAGTCTCGCCATCACGGCCAAGCCCTTTGGCGACGGGGGCGCCGAATTCGCCGCCAACTTCTTCTTCGCCTTCGTACTAGACATCACGTCACCTCCCTCGTCATGATTACTATCGACCAAGGAGCGGGCCAGTCTGAGCGCGTCGAACTACATGAACAATGTAGAAGGACACGCCACGTCTGCTCGCACTCTCCGTCAGGGCCTTTCAGGATTTCTCCTGTCAATACAGTACAGCCTTACGCCTTTCCTGCCTAGCGCGCGACTAAAACGCTAACGTCGGAAGCGGCGATACCAGCGAAACCGCAGGCAGCGGGTCACGCGCTCGCCCGTCTCATCCGCCGCCGCTCCTGTTCGTCTGTCCGCGCCCAGATGCCCTCGAGCGTCCTGTCGCTCAGGGCGTAGGCGAGACAGTCGCGCCGTACCGGGCAGGGCTCGCAGACGGCCCTAGCGGCCTCGTCAGCCTCGCGAGTGGTAGGGAACCACCAGTCGCAGCCCTTGCCACGACAGGCCGCCCGTCTTTGCCACGCTGGACGCTGACCAAGGGTTGAAACGTCCGGGCAGTCGCCCACATCCCCGGGCGTGGAATGCCTGCCGGGAGCGCTCGGGGTCGTGTCGGCCGGCAGGTCGAAGTCGGCCGGCAGGTCGAAGTCGGCCGGCAGGTCGAAGTCGTCCGGCAAGTCGTCATCCTTTCGGCGCGTAAAAGTCCTGGTGGGAGTGGCTCAGGTGCTCTTGAAATCCTCGGCGAGGGGTGTAGGAGCCGCTTGGCGCCCGCTCGCTACCAGCTTCACGGGTCGCGGGCTCGACCTCAGACGCCCTCTTGTCCTTCGAGGGCGATGATCTCGACCTCGCTCATCGGGATCGCCGTCCGTTGTTCCTCGCCATTCTCCAAGCTCGTGTAGAAGACGTACTCGTCGCCCTCGTCCTCGAAGCGATCAGCGAGCAACGCCTCGGGTGCCTTGTCCGAGTCCTGCCAGTGGATGACGTATTGAAACATGAGCGCCACCGTATCCGGATGGTGGGTTACGCGCTCGCCCGCCTCATTGGTTGCCGCTCGCAATCGTCCGTGCCGGCCCAGATCCCACCCAGTTCCGGCGACGAGAGGGCGTAGGCGAGGTGTCACCTCTTCGCCAACGCTCAGCACCTACGCTCACGTCGTCGAGTCCGCCGACCGGCGCGCCGCGTCGGTGGTCGAGGAGTCCTTGGCACTAGAGAAAGGCACACCGTGATGTTCAAGAAGCAGAAGCAAGAGGCGCAAGACAAGAGACGGCCGACCGGCACCAACGAGCAGCGGGCTATCGCCCACCTCGAGATGGCGGAGGAGCACCTGGCGCGGGCCAGCGACCGAAACAGCTTCGACGCGCAGAACGTAGTGGCGACCCAGGCCGTTGCCCACGCGACGCTCGCCCTTGCCTACTTTGCGGCGATCGAGCACGGGAAAACGGTCTTGGCGAACGCCGACGCGCCCCCCGGATAAATCGCGAAACCGCAGGTCAGCCTAGCCGCTAGAATCGCTCAGGACGCGTCGAAACCGCCGGCGAGGGTACTGGTAGCCGACTACTTGAGCCGTCCGGACGCGTGCACCCGCTTCACGTTGCGATCCGAAACTCTGCCGCACCCATGCCCGGTCCCGCGGGATACTTAAACGGGTGGGTGCACGACCCGCTGCTCACCCTCGCAGGCAAGTTGAGGTCGTGCACCCACTCATTTCATCGGTCCCTCGCGCCGTCACCTTGAGCACCGGGAGTGGTTACACCGTCCACGAACATCCCGAGCGACCTGGTAGTAAAGTCACTCTCAGCCGGCACCCGGGTCTGGGGGCGAGATACCGTAGCCCCGGGTGCAGGTCCGCCAGAGCGCCGCCTACTTAATCCG
>PLIM01000157.1:0-349 GCA_003139355.1 Acidimicrobiaceae bacterium
CCGCGACCACCCTGGGCTCGGTTCCGATACCGGTGCGCGTTGCCAGGGCCGCGAGCTCGGCCAGGGTGACGACCTGGGGCGCGTCGAGCTCCAACTCGGTCAGTATCGGGCCCAGCGAAGGTGGGATCGTGCGTGTCATCTTTACCCACGAAGTATCAGGTACTGATACGGATGCTTCCTCCATGACACGTACCTTACTCACTCACCTGCGGATGTCAACTGACTGGTATATGTATCAGACCCAGATACTTAAGTACCTTTGGTGACACACCAAGGTTCATCGCGCTGGTCGGCTCAGGGAATCGCCATCTACACCATCGTCCCCACCTGCGTTTCGAGAGTTCCCGGT
>PLIM01000157.1:432-9238 GCA_003139355.1 Acidimicrobiaceae bacterium
GACGCGCTCATGGAGCTGCGTTCGAGAACTCGGACCTCGTGGGGGAGCACCATCAGCTCGGCATCCTTGTCGTGCTCGGAACCTTGGCAGGACCGCAGAAGACCGAGGACCCCAGCAGAGTCCGATGTAGCAGAGGGGGAAGGCCACGGTCGATGATGTCTGACGACAGTGGGGCTATCGCGCGTCTATCGCGCGGGCGCTGCCGTTCGGGTGGGTTCGCTGACGTATAGAAGCCAGTATTTTCCTGCACTATCGGTCGCTGGGATTCGCCAGTTCTCACCAGTATCTACTTGCCAAGGTGAGGGTCGCAGGTCCGAATCCCGTCGTCCGCTCCAGTCCGGAGGCAGTTTCTGCCGTCCCAAACCTCATGAGTTGACCATGAGTCAGCCATAATCTCCAGCTTGGAGTCGAGGTAGTGGAGCAAATTCGCGCTGGCCCTTCGTTCCTGTGGCGAGAAAATCAAGCTGTTTCAGCAGATGCGTTGTGCCGCCGCCCTCGTGGCCATTGAAGCTGTACACGGCGATTTCCTTCGGACCGGCATAGTGGTTGAAGGCAGCGAAGACGGTTGATGCGGGCGTGACCTCGTCGAGCAGGCCGACAGAGAACAGTGCCGGGACAGCGCAGCGTTTCGCGTGGTTCACGACGTCGATGTACGAGACCGTGCGGAATACCTGTTCGATCTCGTCTTGGTGGACTCGGCAGTACTGCGCAAGTTCGGCATAGGGCATGCTCGCGGTGATCTCGGCGGCTCGACGCGGATGCGCGAGGAATGGGACGTCGGGCAACGTCGCAGACACGCCTTCTGCCAGGTGTGCAGCAGCGAGCGCAAGACCTCCCCCTTGGCTGAAGCCTGTCGTGACGATGCGCAGGCCGGCAAGGTCGGGGTGACGCCGGGCCGCGTCGACGGCCCGGGCGGCATCGACGAACAGTCTTGTGTAGTAGTAGCCGCGAGGATCGCTGATACCTCGTGTCAGAAAGCCGGGGCTGCTCGGTTGGCCCCCGTCACCGAGATCGCTCGTTTCGGCGCTTCGCCAGGCGCCGCCTTGGCCACGGGTGTCCATTATGAGGTGTGGATAACCGGCGCTGCTCCACGTGAGCCAGTCGAGTGGGTTGCCTCGACCTCCGCCGTAGCCTGTGTACTCGACGATCACCGTCTCATTCGGGGCTCCCGCGAGCGGGATGAGTAGCCACGCCTTGATCGGGTCGCCGCCATGACCGGCGAAGGTCACGTCGAAGACTTGGGCATGGCGGATGGCGGTCTCTGCAGGGGTGAACTGCGCGTTGACGTCGTGGGATCGGGCGTCGCCGATCTCGCGCGTCCAGAACTCGTCGAAGTCGGGAGGCTCGTAGACATCAGGTCGATAGTCTCGAAGCTCGGCAAGTGGTAGATCGACGAACAAGGTATTCCGTCCTCTCGTAGTTCATTGGGAGATCAACACTGCTCGGAATCGCCGAGTCCCCGGCGGGTTGCCGAAGAGAGGGCGCACTGGGGGCCAGCCGAGCTGTGAGGACAAGCCTCGCATCTTCTTTGCAGCCGCCGCGGCCGACGACTTCCGGCGACGTCGAGACCTGTGAGATCTGGACAGTCGGAGTGCGTAGCGACGGTGAGACATGCGCCGAGGCCGCCGTGCGGGTGGCAGGGAGCGAGAGCTCCGAGTTCGCAAACATCGCTGATGCCGTGGCGCGGTCTCGGTCGGCTCGCCGGCATCGAGGTGCTGGCCGACCCTGTCCCGACCTCTCTCGGCTGGTGGCAGTCTGACGCGACCCGGCGAGAACGCGTGCAGAGCTTCGTTCGGGTGTCCAAGGCTTCGGCAGCGTCCATCCCAACCACCACTTGGTGCCGGAGTGCGGCGGCATGAACGAGTCGCTTTGCGAGCCAGTCTGAAACGGGCTGACGGTAGTCGACTTCGACGTGAGCGATCGTGACCGTGATCAAGTCGCCGGGTTGCCAGGTTCGAGCCCAGCCCTGGGCAGACCGCTCTACAGCAGGGGCTTACAGCCTGGAGGGAAGGACGGTTTCGTGGACGGGAGACCACGTCACCGACGCCAAGCCCCCTGACTGGACGTTTGCCAGTACCTCGCCAACGTGAGGGTCGCGGGCTCGAGTCCCGTCGTCAGCTCCAGAAGGGCCAGTTCACATCAGAGGCTTACAGGGGGACTCCAATGCGAGCCCTCTTGCCAGGTCCTAAGGAGCGTGGCTTGGGGTCCCCGCCGACCTGGGGCTTCAGCTCGAAGAGGTCAGTGGCCTCCTCGCGCCAGTCCAGGACGCCGTCCTCGAGGAGCAGGTCAGCAGCGCTTTCGCGGCTCGGATGGCGTGTCCGGGCTGCGGGACAGCTCGTCCATTGACATCGTTGTCAATTGCTGCGAGAGTTCTTGTCGGTGGCTGCTACCGTTCAGGCTGAAGAGGGGAAGTCGGCGAGCCAAGGCAAGACTCCACTCCTTGCCGCGCGCCAGATCACGAAGCACTACGGATCTGTGCAAGCGCTTCGTGGCGTCGATCTCGAGTTGTACCCGGGTGAGATCGTCGGGCTCGTCGGTGACAACGGGGCCGGCAAGTCGACGCTCGTCAACATTTTGTCGGGGGCACTGCAACCAAGCGGCGGCACGATCCTCGTCGACGGGGACGAGGTGAGCTTGAACTCGTCGATCGAAGCGCGTAATCGCGGTATCGAGACCGTCTACCAGGATCTGGCACTGGCGCCCGACCTTTCAGTCTGGGCCAACATATTCCTCGGTAGGGAGACCACCCGGAAGGGTTTCCTCGGGTGGCTTGGCTGGCTCGACCGCAAGGCGATGTCGACCGACACCGAGCGGAGTCTCGACCGCACACGGATCCGGATCGGCTCGGTGCAGTCAAAGGCGGGTCAGCTCTCGGGTGGCCAGCGGCAGGCCATCGCTGTGGGAAGGGCTGTGGCTTGGGGCTCGAAAGTCATCCTCATGGACGAGCCGACCGCAGCACTCGGCGTCGAGCAGCAACAGCGCGTCGTCGAGCTGATCCGAACGGTTTCCAAGGGGGGCCTCCCCGTGTTGCTCGTGACTCACAACCTCCCTCAGGTGCACAGTTTGTGCGATCGCGTGCTCGTGTTGTTCCAGGGCCAGTTGATCGCGGAACTCTTCCCGGCGCAGTGCTCCGTTGAGGAGATCGTAAGCTGGATCACTGGAGCCGCCCTTACGCGGAGCACCAACGGTGGCTGAGCGCTCCGTGTCGATGACCGACACAATCCGCTCCGCCGGCAAGCGGCTCGGACAGAAGCCGTCCTCCAAGGAGTTCCTCGATAAGTACGGCAGTCTTTGGACCGTCCTGGTGCTCGCCCTGGTCGTGCTCGTCTTCGGCCTTCTCTCGTCGACACTGTTCACCCAAGCCGGATGGGAAGCAGTGTCGAAGTCGACCTACGAGTATCTCCCGCTCGCGATAGGTGAGACCTTCGTCATCCTCACAGGCGGCATCGATCTGTCCGTGGGCGCCGTGCTCGGCTTCTCCTGCGTCGTGAGCGGCACGGTCATGGAGCACATGCTCGGCACGTCGACGGGTTCGCTCGGGATCACGGTCCTCGGCTTTGTCGTCGGCATCGCCGTCGGAGGCCTGTGCGGGTTCCTGAACGGGATCCTGATCACGAGGCTGCGGCTGCCGCCGTTCATCGTCACGCTCGCGACGCTGTATGCGCTAGGCGGGGCCACCTATATCGTCAGTGAGGAGCCGATCTATCAGATTCCTCACCAGCTTGTGACCTTCGGCCAGCAGAGCCTTTTCGGCGGCTGGTTCATTGCACCGGTTCTCGTGGCCCTCGCGTGCGTGGTGGTCTTCGGCGTGTTCCTGTCGAGGTTCCGCTTCGGCCTGCGCACCTACGCGATCGGCAGCAACCGGATCGCGGCCGAGCGTGCAGGCATCAACGTCCGGCGCCACCTCGTCTGGGTTTACGTTCTCGCCGGCGCTCTAGCGGGCTTGGCGGGCATGCTCGTCTCGGCGAACTTCGCCCAAACCTCGCCGTTGTTCGGCAACAACGACGAGCTCGCCGCGATCGCTGCCGTCGTTATCGGTGGCGCCAGTCTCTTCGGTGGCCGCGGCAACCTGCTCGGCACACTGTGCGGGACGTTTCTCATCGCCGTGCTCACCGTCGGGCTCGTGCTCGTCCAAGTCACCGCATTCTGGCAGGAAGTGACAATCGGTGTCGTCATCGTCTTGGCGGTGTCAGTCGATCAGCTCCTGCGGAGCGTGTCCCAACGCTGAGGAAACTGGGCACTCGCGGCACCGTTCAGATTCTCCACCAATGAACCACTGACAACCAAAGGAGAAATTGTGCAGTTATCAAAGACAATGAGGGCCCGAGTAGCTCGTGTGGCGGCTGTGGCATCGGCTTTGACCATGGTCGGAGGGCTCATCACGCTCGCTACAGCGGGGCCCGCCTCGGCAGCGACAAAGTCGGGTGGGATCACGGTCGCACTCGTCCCGGGGATCACTTCTGACCCGTTCTACATCACGATGGAGAACGGCGCCTACACCGAGGCCAAGCTTCTCGGGGTGAACCTTGTCGTGCTCGGCAGCGCCACGGCGTTCAGTCCCGAGACACAGATCCCAATCGTGAACGCGGAGTTCGCGAAGAAGCCGAGTGCGCTTGTCATCGCGCCGACGGACGCTGTTGCGCTCTACGCTCCCATGGCCCGCTATCAGAAGGCCGGGATACCGGTGATCAGCGTTGACACCACGCTCAACAAGACCGGCATCCTCACGTCGCGCATCACCTCGGGGAACACCAACGGCGGCGAGCTCGCCGCCGACACGCTCGCCGCAGACTGTCATAACAAGGGTCAGGTGCTGATCATGAGCACCAACGCCGGGAGCTCGACGGTCGACGACCGGATGTCGGGCTTTACCAAGGAGATGAAGAAGTACCCCAAGATGAAGCAGCTCTCGACGCAGTTCGACAACGACAGTGCGACGCAGGCGTCCACGCTCACGCAGTCGTCGATCCTTGCGCACCCGAGTCTGTGTGGGATCTTCGGGCTGAACTCCGCCTCGGGAACCGGGGTCGGCGCTGGCATCCAGGCTGCAGGCAAGAAGGGCAAAGTCTTCGCCGTCGGCTACGATGCCGAGCCCGCCGAAGTGGCGTCGCTGAAGTCCGGTGTGCTGAACGGACTCATCGCTCAGAGCCCCGCTCTCGAGGGTGCGCTCGGCGTCGAGTACGCCTACTTCGCGATCACCGGCCAGAAGAGCCTCATCATCAAGAGCGTTCAGCTGGACAACCACAGCATCACGACCAAGAACGTCAACCAGAAGGCCACTGAGCAGTTCTTCTACTCTGCCTCCGTCAACACGAGCGGCTGCCCGTAGAGATCCTCGTCTCGGCGAACTTCTCCAGGTGAGCGGCCTGTTTGCAGTTTCTTGACGTTCCGGCAGGTGAGCTGGACTAATTGTGTTTCCGGTCGCACGCCATGCTGCCATCACCGGCCGCAGCGGAAAGAAGACGTTGCGCGGCGGCGGCACACGAACCACGGCGCCCCCTGGGCTGGTCGAATGTCCCCTCCCGAGGGAGGTCGGCAGGGCCGGTCCGGGGGCGTTGTGACCTTCAGACGTTGAACCGTCTGACCCGCTGGCTCTTGGCTGGTGTCGAGAAGTCTCACAAATCCCTTATGCTCGTGGCGACAACATGACAACGTTGTCTCGCGGTGAGCATTCGCCACAGATGAGGCCGGCCTTGTCGAGGAGGGCTAATTGCGATGTGGTGCGGGTCGTGACAGAGGGCCGCTCAGCCTGTGAGCGCACCGCTGGTGTACCGCCGACAGGCGACAGGCCTTGTCAGAGGCGTCGAGCCGCAACGGCTTCCGTGCAGGTGACGCGGCGGGGAGAGCATGGAGCCGTTGCGACGACTGGGAAGAGGGAAGAATGCGTCCGACGATGATGGACGTAGCCCAGGCTGCGGGTGTCAGCCTGAAGACGGTTTCACGGGTTGTGAACCGCGAGCAGGGTGTGAGAACGACAACCTTGCGGAGCGTGCAGGAGGCCATCCAGGAACTGGGTTACAGCCGGAACGAGCACGCCCGGGTGCTTCGCCAGAACCGGGCGTCGCGAATGCTCGGGCTCGTCACGAGGGACGTGTCCAACCCCTTCTATTCCGCGATCGCCCGTGGCGTCGAGGAGGAGGTGCGCGACCGGGCGTTGTTGGTGATCGCCGGCAGTTCCGACGAGGACGCGGAACGTGAGCGAGCGCTGCTCGAGGTCCTGTGCGAGCGCCGGGTGGGCGGCTTGATCGTCGCGCCGACGGGATCCGACCACAGCTTCCTGGCCCCTGAGTTGGCGTTAGGCACCCCCATTACGTTCATCGACCGGCCACCATGGCGCCTGGCCGCGGACTCGATCCTTCTCGACAACGTGGGCGGCGCGCGAGACGCGGTCGAGCATCTGCTGGCGCACGGCCACCGGCGGGTCGCTCTCGTGGGCGACCTGCCAGAGGTCTTCACGACATCCGAGCGCGTACGGGGGTACCAAACGGCTCTTCGCGCCGCCGGTTTGCCCGTCGACGAAGCGCTCGTGCGACTAGGTTGCCACGACACCAGGAGCGCTGAGGCGGCAACACGCGAGCTGCTCTCGTTGCCAGAACCGCCCACAGCCGTGTTCGCAGGCAACAACCGGATTACCTTCGGCGTGCTGCGCGCACTCGCCGGTCGGGCGCGACCGCCGGCGCTGGTCGGCTTCGACGACTTCGAGCTCGCCCCGCTCCTGTCGCCGCCAGTGACTGTCGTGGCGTACGACGCCGTTGAGCTCGGGCGCCAAGCGGCACGCCTGATCTGCGAGCGCCTCGCCGGCGCCAGCGGCCCGCCGCGCCAGATAGTGGTCTCCACGGAGGTGGTCCCACGTGGTTCGGGCGAGGTAGGACCGTGACCCACTTCCGCTGGAATCGACCGAGGGCGAGAGTTACCGGCCCCGAGACGCCGCGGGTCGAAACCGGCGAGCCAGGCCGACAACCGGTCCCTCAGGCAACCGCGCTGTGGACCAAGGTCGAATCACCAGGTAACTTCAAGTCCAAAGTGCTCCTGTCCTCGACCGGAGCGCCCCTGTTTTCGGCAGCATTCACACACGACAGCGGGGCAGCTGTCTGGAACTGACGCCCGCGGCCCGACGAGGCCCCGGGCCCACCATTGGGGGTCTGCCAAGTGAGAATCGTCTTCATCGGAGCGGGAAGTGTGGTGTTCACGAGGAACCTCACCAGGGACATCCTCAGCTTTCCGGAGCTGGGCGGCAGCGAGATTGTGCTCATGGACATCGACGGCGAGAGACTCTCTCGCGCCCAGAAGCTCGTCAGCCGCATGGCTGAGACGGCCAAGGTGCCGGTGCGGGTCATCGCCACCACCGATCGTCGCCAGGCCCTGGCAGGGGCCGACTACGTAGTCGTCACTATCCAGGTGGGTGGGACCGACCAGTGGGAAGTCGACATACGTGTCCCCGAAAGGTTCGGTGTGGGCCAATGCGTGGGTGACACGATCGGACCCGGTGGGATCTTTCGTGGCCTGCGCCACCTCGCGGTCTTCGACGGCCTCATAGAGGACATGGCAGACCTCTGCCCGAGGGCCTTGGTCCTGCAGTACTCCAACCCCATGGCCATCCTCACCTGGCGGGCAGCCCTCGCGGGGTTACGAGTGGTGGGCCTTTGCCACAGCGTCCAGGGAACCGCACGTCTGCTCGCCGAGTACTGCAAAGTGCCGGAGGAAGAGCTGACGTACTGGGTGGCAGGGATCAACCATCAAGCTTGGTTCCTTACTCTGGAGCACCAGGGCCGCGATCTGTACCCGCGCTTGCGTTCGCTCCTCGACAGCTCGGAGATGCTCTCGCTGGAACCTGTACGTCTCGAGCTGATGCGCAGGTTTGGGTACTTCGTGACTGAGTCCAGCGGCCACGCGTCTGAGTACCTTCCTTACTTCCGCAAGCGGCCGGACCTCCTCGCCTCGCTGGTGAAGACCTTCGAGTCGGCTGGGTCCGATTACTCGGCGTGGTTCGGTTACGGCCGCACGGGTGGCGACGTCGCTGTCAGGCGACTCGAGGAGCCGGCGTACGAACAGGAGGTTGCTCGACAGATCGCCGGCACCGAACCCATCGAGCTTCGTCGTTCAGACGAGTACGGCGCGCACATCATTCTTGCGGAGCAGACCGGCACTCCCCTTCGCATCAATGGCAACGTGATCAATGACGACCTCATCACGAACCTACCCGGCGGCGCGTGTGTCGAGGTCCCTTGTCTGGTGGACCGCGCTGGAGTCCACCCTTGCGTAGTGGGAGCTCTCCCGCCCCAACTCGCCTCCTTGAACCGGAGCAATATTGCTGTGCAGGAGCTCGTCGTCAAGGGCCACATTGAGCGGCAGAGAGAAGCTATCTATCAGGCGATGGCCCTTGACCCGTTGACCGCCGCAGTTTGTTCGCTGGACGAAATATGGCAGTTGACTGACGACATGTTCTTGGCGAACGAACACTGGTTGACGCAATTTGGTTAGGCACAGCCAACCGTCGGTGAGAGTGTCCGGACCGAGTTCGAGTCCTCGGTTGCCGCCAGTGCGAGTTGTCGCTTGGTCGAGGTTCTGATCGCCTTCTACTACGGCGTGACGGGCGTCACCTGTGCCTGGGCGTACCGGAAGGTGGCGTTCCAACGGGTGGGTTTCTTCTTCACCGGCGTGCTGTTTCCGCTGCTGGGTGGCATTGGCCTCCTCCTGGTCGGAGCCAAGGTCATCCAGGTGGCCGGGTGGAGCGGGGCTTACCCGGACATCATCACCCTGCTCGTGGGGATCCCGCTTGTGATTGTCACTAAGCCCGGATCCACCG
>PLIM01000154.1 GCA_003139355.1 Acidimicrobiaceae bacterium
CCAGGCGGGATCGGCCTGTTCTGCGCGCTCCGACCGTTTCCGTACACCCGTTCCGATTGTTTCCGTACACCCATTCCGGGAGTTTTCGTACACCGGGGAGCCGTAGCGCTGGCGTGAGTTGAGGGACACCGGCATCCTGCCTTGGTCAGTCCGGCAAGACGATCAAGGAGACGCCGATGTCCCGGCCCCACACTGCCATGCGAAAGATCCGAGATGTGCTCCGGCTGAGGTTCGGCGAGCACCTCAGCCTGCGCGACGTGGCTGCCTCGCTGCAGATCCCGTTCACGACAGTTAGCGACCACGTGCGTCGGGCCACCGCGGCCGGACTGTCCTGGCCACTGCCCGACGGCCTCGATGACAACGGCCTCGACGCGATGCTGTTCAGCTCGAGTGAGCGGCCGACGACGAATCGGCCGGTGCCCGATTGGGAGAAGGTCCATCGCGAGCTGCACCGCCCCGGGGTGACACTCATGTTGTTGTGGCTCGAGTACAAGGAGGCCTTCCCCGACGACGGCTACGCCTACAGCCAGTTCTGCGAGCACTACCGGGCCTGGAGGCGCCACCTCGACGTCGTCATGCGCCAGAGCCACAAGGCCGGAGAGAAGATGTTCGTCGACTTCTCCGGCCACAGACTGCCGATCTACGACGCCGCGACCGGCGAGGAGAGCTTTCGGGCAGAGCTGTTCGTGTCTGTGCTCGGCGCGTCGAGCTACCTTTATGCCGAGGCGGTCGCCTCCCAGAAGCTCGGCGACTGGGTGAGCGCCCACGTGCATGCGCTGGAGTTCTATAACGGCTGCCCGGCGATCCTCGTGCCGGACAACCTTCGCTCGGGCGTGACCCGCCCGCATCGCTACGAGCCCGATGTCAACGCCACCTACCAGGACATGGCCGCTCATTATGGGGTCGCGATCATCCCGGCGCGCTCCTACAAGCCCCGGGACAAGGCCAAAGTCGAAGCCGGGGTCCTGCTCGCTGAGCGCTGGATCTTGGCGCGGTTGCGCAACGAGCGCTTCACGAGCCTGGCCGAGGCGAACGTCGCGATCAAAAGGCTCGTCGCCTGGGTTAACGCCCGACCCTTCAAGAAGATCGACGGCTCAAGAGCAAGCCTGTTCGTCGAGATCGACCAACCGGCGCTAAGGCCCCTTCCGCCCGAGCGTTACGAGCTGGCGCTCTTCAAGCCCGCCAAGGTCAACATCGACTACCACGTCGAGCTGGACTGCCACTACTACAGCGTCCCTTACATCTACGTCGACGAGGTGATCGACGCCCGCATGACGGCGAGCACGATCGAGGTCTTCCGCAAAGGCCGCCGTGTCGCCTCCCACCTGCGCAGTTACGTCAAGTGGCACCACACCACCGATCCCGCTCACATGCCCGAGTCCCACCGCCGCCACGCGCAGTGGACCCCGTCACGCATCATCGCCTGGGCGGAGAAGACCGGGCCTTCGACGGCCAAACTCGCCGAGGGGATCATGGCCGCACGGCCCCATCCCGAGCAGGGCTTCAGGTCCTGCCTCGGCATCGTCCGCCTCGGCGGCCGTTACGGAGCCGAACGCCTCGAGGCCGCCTGCACCCGGGCACTCAGCGTGCAGGCGTTCAGCTACCGCTCCGTCGAGTCCATCTTGAAGAACGGGCTCGACCAAAAGCCGCTGCCGGGCGAGCCGGCTCCGCGGGCCCATCCCCGCCACGACAACGTGCGCGGGCCGGGCTACTACGAGTGAAGGAGAGCAATGCTCAACAACCAGACGATTGAGGGACTGAACGCCCTCCGGCTCACGGCCATGGCCTCGGGCCTCGCAGAGCAGCGGGAGCGGGCCGACTACCAGGCCCTTAGCTTCGAGGAGCGTCTCGGGCTGTTGGTCGACCGGGAACTCGCCGAGCGGGACAGCCGTCGCCTCGAGCGTTACTTGAAACAAGCCAAGCTCCGGATCAACGCCGTCGTCGAGGACGTTGACTTCCGGCGCCGGCGAGGGCTTGACCGCGCCCAGTTTTTCGGGTTGGCAGAGGCGGGCTTCGTGAAGAGCCACCACGACGTCGTGATCGTCGGCCCGACCGGGCTCGGCAAGACGTATCTGGCCTGTGCGCTCGCCAACTCGGCCATCCGCCGGGGCCACAACGCCTTGTACCTGCGGGGACCGCGCATGCTCGAAGAGCTCTCCATCGCCCGAGTCGACGGCCGCTTCGGGCGGCTCATGGCCAGTTGGTCGCGTGTCGATCTCCTTGTGATCGACGACTTTTTGCTCAGGCCGCTCGACTCGGACCAGGCGGCCGACATGCTCGAGGTCATCGAGGACCGGACGGGACTCCGCTCGACGATCTTCACGAGCCAGCTGCCGGTCGCCCTCTGGCACCAGGCCCTCGGCGACCCGACGGTTGCCGACGCGTTCTTGGACCGGCTGCTCGAGAAGCTGCATCGCATCGAGCTCGAGGGTGAGTCCATGCGTCGTCCCGAGGCTGACGACCGCCGGCGTCCGACTCGCAAGGCAGCTGAGTCGAATGCATGAGGACGAAGCGCGAACAACTCGCGAGAATGCAGTGCCAGTCGGATACGTTCTGCTCGACGATCCGAAACCTTTCCAGAAGACCGCAGAGGAGGTGACCGAGAGGGCTTAACGCAACCCAGCGTCGGCCGCTACGCGGCCTCCGACCGGAGGTGTACGAAAACTC
>PLIM01000105.1 GCA_003139355.1 Acidimicrobiaceae bacterium
GGATCGGCAGTTCTTGATGAAGAACATGTTCTCGTCTGTACATCGTCCGCCACACGTGTGCTGGTAGAGACGACCAGCCTCTCTTGATATGCAAGGTGATGTGCAAGACGCTTGCTTACGTTCGTCACGGCGAGGCCTCCGGAGGTCAGATAGGTTGGTCCCTGATCGAGTCACTCATCACTCGTCATGCCGGGCACTGGACGTTCTGTTGTGAACATGACATTGTCGAAGCGAGGCGACTATGTGCTTCGCTCGGCGATCTCGCTCGCCAGGGCCTTCGAGGAGGGGGTACCACGGAAGATCCGCGAGGTGGTCGACGAGACGGAGGTGCCGCAGACGTTTGCCTCCCAGATCCTCGCCGACCTGGTGCAAGCGGTCGACGCCTGTTCCAGGGCCGGGCGCAACGGCGGCTGCCGGCTCGCGCGGGCACTGAAGGACGTGAGCGTGTGCGAGGTCGTCGAGCCAGCCGAGGGCCCGCGTCACGCTAAGCGCTGCGCCCTTGGTGAGGGACGCTGTCGCTGGGAGTCGGTATGCCCCCTGCATGAGACCTGGTCGGAGGCGAGAGCCATGCTGCGCCAAGTGCCGGCGACGACCACACTGGCCGAGGTCGCAGCTCGAGATCACTCGATCGAGATGGGGATTTACCCGATTCCGGTCGACTCGCACCGCATGGGTCCGGCTGCCGTCGCCGTCGCAGACACCGTTCACGTCGAGCTGGAGGAGACCGTGGCGCACACTCGGCTCTCGCGTTCGGCGCACCTGCTCGGCCCCATCATCGACACAGCCGCCAGCGAGGCCATCCGTTCCGAGCGGAGGACCGCCGGTTTCAGGGTTCAGCAAGACGAACGTCGCCCACCGTCCGGCAATGCGGACCGGGCTGACGGGTCTTGCAGCGAGGTCTCCCTCCTTCCTGCCATATCGCCGATACCGGACGAGCAGGGCGCCCGATACGCGCCGAGCTGGAAGCTCTCGGCCCAGGCTGGCCACTTCGTCCTCGATGCCAACCTGAAGATTGCCGCCGTCGACGCCGAGCACAGCGAGCTGCGGCTCGAGGGCACCTGGAGGCAGGTCCCTGCAATGTCGCCCGTCGGGCTGAAGGCCCCCAGCTCGACCGTCTGGCCCGTAGCACGGTGCGCTCCTTCCTTCGCCGGTTGGCTGGGATGCTCGAGTCGGCCTCGGAGGAGCCCGTTACCAGCGCTAGCCGGACGAAGGGCTGACCTCCACCACGGGTGCGTACCCTGTAACAGCGCCTGCAAACTGCAGACGTCTACGACCCTCGGTCACTTCCGCGTTGGATAGGCGCACAGAACAACGTGGGAGTGAGGGTAATCAGCTCAGCCCGACGGGCACGTAATCGGCCGTTTCGGGGCGGACTCGGCCCTGGCCCTGTTCGCGGCTCCGGCCCTGGACCTGGCGGCGGCGGCGGATTTACTGCTAAGTTACTGGATCACCACATGATTCCGATGGCAAAGGACGGACATGCCAGAACGGCCGCTGACTCTGCCGCAGGTCGCAGACAAGCTCGGTGTGCACTACATGACCGCCTACCGCTACGTCCGCACGGGCCGGCTCCCCGCTAGGCGCGTCGGGGGCACCTGGCGGGTCGATCCGGGTGACCTCACGCTCGTGCGACGCTCCAAACATGGGTCCCGGTCACCCCGGGCGACCGGCAGAGCACCGTCTCCGACGCGCCTTGAGGCACGGCTCGTCGCCGGCGACGAGGCCGGCGCATGGGACGTCCTCGAGGCCTCACTCGCGTCGGGCATGGAACCAGAGGGCGTGCTCTTGGAGCTCGTCGGGCCTGCGCTGCGCTCCATCGGAACGCTGTGGGAGCACGACAAGCTCTCGGTCGCGGATGAGCACCGGGCAAGCACTGTCGCCGCGCGGCTGATCAGCAGGCTCGGTGCTCGCTTCGCTCGCCGCGGGCAGAAACGGGGAACGGTGATCGTCGCCGCCGCGCCCGGCGAGCGGCACGGGTTGCCCGTCGCCATCGCTGCCAATCTGCTGCGGTGGCGGGGATTCGACGTGGTCGAGCTTGGGGCGGACACTCCCGCTGACTCGCTCGCGCAGGCAGCAGCATGCGAGCCCGACCTCGTGGCAGTTGGGATCGCATGCACCATGGGGAGCTCTTCCCAAGCGGCGCGACGGGCGATCGCCGCCGTGCGCCGGTCCGCACCGCAGGTGCCCGTCCTCCTCGGCGGGGCCGCAATCGTCGATGCCGCTCACGCCCGCCGCCTGGGCGCCGACGTGTTCACCGGTGGGCGTGCCGACGAGGTCGTGCGCGCGGTCGAGGCCGTCGTCGCTGACAAGCCCCGAGGATCGCGCCGCCGACAGGATTAGTCAGGTGGCCCGGGCAGTCAGGCGATCCGGGCGCCTAGTCGGCCGCGCCAGGACGGCTTGGCCAGCAGGACCTGCACGTCGCTCACGTGGCGCTCCAGGAACGCCGCCTCACAGTATGCGAGGTACAAGGTCCAGAGCCGGCGAAACTCAATGCCCATCTCGAGGCGTCGGATCTCGCGCTCGTGCGAATCCAGGTTCGCCCTCCAACGCCTCAGCGTCTCGGCGTAGTGGCGGCCGATGTCCTCGAGGTCGACGATCCGCAGATCCGTCGACCGCGCGAGCGAAGCGGTGAGCGACGCCACCGACGGTAGGCAACCACCAGGAAACACCATGCGCCGGATGAAGTCCTGATGTCGCTTGGCCCGCTCGAAACTGCGATCGTCGATGACAATGGCCTGAACTGCCGCCAGCCCGTCGTCGGCGAGCAACGCAGCGCACGTGGCCAGGAACTCGTCGTGACGCCGCCAGTCGACGGCTTCGATCATCTCGACGGACACCAGCTTGTCGAACCGGCCACGCAAGTCGCGCCAGTCCTCACCGAGCACCGTCACGCGCTCGGTGAGGCCGGCTTGCGCGACCCGTTGTTCGACGTAGGCGCGTTGGGCCTCGGAGACCGTCGTGGTGGTCACCCGAGTTCCGTAGCGCACTGCCGCATGGATGGCGAACCCGCCCCATCCCGAACCGATCTCTACAAGGTGATCGTCGGGTCGCAGGTCAAGTTTCGAGCAGATCCGGTCCATCTTGGCCACCTGCGCGTCTCGCAGGCTCGCTTCTGGACGCTCGAACAGCCCACAGGAGTAGGTCATCGTGTCGTCGAGCATCAGCTCGAAAAACTCGTTCGACACGTCGTAGTGCGCCCGCACGTTGCTCTTGTCATCGGCTCGGCTCGGCGCGGCCAACCGCGCCGGAATGTCGAGCACGTCGGCGACAGCCTGCCCGAGGCGGTCCATCCAGGTGAGCAGCGGCCTCATGCGACAAAACAGCGCCTGCAAGAAGGCTGTCAGGTCGTCCGCATCCCACCAGCCGGCGACGTAGGAGGCGCCGAGGCCGACTGATCCAGAGCGCAGCAGTGCCTCATAGGCGCGGGGATCATGCACGTTCACGCGCGCCACAAGGTCCCCGGTGCCCAGCCGATGCGTCCGGCCGGCTTCGACAACCTCGATCGCGCCCCCGTCGCCGCGCGCCCCGACTGCGAGAGTGATGCGCCGCGCTGTCGACTCGAACCCGGTCCAGACCCGGCGTGGCGCGGCATGGCGGAGCAGCCCAGCGCCGTCCGCCACGGCCGGGCGTTCCTCTCCCGCAGCTCCGAGCCCGAGGCCGCCGGTCAGCATCGCGCGCGTCGAACCGCTGAAGGCCGGAGCGACCGTCGCGCCGGGTGCGTGTAGAAGGGCGCCTCCCGCAGACCTAGGCGGGCCGCCTGGGCGTAGATCCCCGCGTGAGGTTGCTGGGCGGCAACGGCCGCACGATCGAGCACGGGATGGGCATAATCGATGCGGGCAAGGACCAGTTCGGGGTCAATGGCATCGTCACGGTTCAAGGTCACAAGCACCGGCGTCCTAGACGAGATGGTCTGGAGCTGGTTCAGATGGTAGGTCAGCGTCGCCTGACCGGTGTCGGTCTGCAGGCGGTGGTGGTTCCAGCTGGCCCACGCTCGCCGGTTGCGCGGCAGCAAACCGACGTGGGTATGGAGAGTGGCCCGGTTCGGTTGGTAAGTGATCGCGCTCAGGATCTGGCGCTTCAACCGGTCGGGGTCCGACGGCGTAGCCGGCGCCTGGGCCCGGCGTCTTGGCCGCTCAGGCGTCGCGAGCTACGCCATGCACCCGGGCTGGGTGAACACTCCGGGCCTGCAGGCTGGACTCCCCCGGTTCGAAGCGTTCTGGCGGCCGTTGCTTCGCACCGCCGCTGAAGGTGCGGACACCGTCGTCTGGCTGGCCGCCGGCGGTCCCGCCTCCGAGGCGCGTGCCCTCGGGGTGCCGACGCCCGTTTCGGGGTTCTTTCACGACCGGCGGAGACGGCGCGACCACCGCTTCCCCGTCACCCGGCCGACGCTCCCAGGCGACGACGACGCGCTGCTGGGGTGGTGCGCGACTCGCACCGGGATCGTGATGCCTCTCGCGGCGGGCGGGCTCGACTGAGGCCGCTGGCGCCGGCTGGGCGCAGCCAGTTCTTACGGCTCGCGGCACTCCGGGCAGAGGCCGAGCAGGTCGAGCTCGTGCTCGGTGACCTGGTAGCCCTGCTCTTCTGCCACCGCCCTGGCCGCCTCGCCAAGTGCACGTTCCAACTTCGGTGAGGGGTGGACGTCCTCCACCTTCCCACAGCTCGCACAGACAAAGTGGTGGTGGTGCCCCGAGAGCTCCTCGGCTAGCTCGAACCGGCCGTGGTCGTCGGCACCCACAACCCTGCGAACGACACCGACGTCGATGAGGGCGGTCATGTTCCGATAAGCACTGCTCTGGGGGAGCTCAGGGGCTGACGCGAGGATCTCGGGGATGGTCAGCGGGCGGCCGGCCGCCGCCAATGTCTCGACCAGGACCCTGCGCAGGTGGGTGTACCGCTGATCCACCGTGGCCAGCCGGAGGCTGACGGCTTCATGGACAGAACGCGCGAGCACCACGGCCGCAGACACTAGGTCGGCTCCGTGTTCATCCCGGTGGCCGTCGTGAACCGCATGGGTCCCGTCGCCGGTTGCCGGGCCCTTTCCACTCGCCCGGCACCGGACCGACGCCAAGCGGCCCAACCGCGACCCGTGACGAAGAACACCGCGCCGAGGACCCCGACGAAGAATCCAACGGGCCAATCGGTCTCGTACGACGCCGCAATGGCGATCCAGACGATGGCCACCGAGATGCCGACCGAAAGGCCCAACGCCCCCAGCGGCTTGTCGGTGAACGATCGGGCCGCCCCCGGAGCACCGACCATCAGGCTGAACATCAACAAGGCTCCGACGACAGGCACCGACATGGTAGTGACCAGCGCCACGACCACCAGGAAGTACATCTCCATCCGGTGGCTTCGCACTCCGCGCGCTTCTGCCGCCTCCGGCATCACCGAGGACAGAAGAAGCGGGCGGTACAGGATCACCACGGCGGAGATGCACACCACACCGAGCACGGCGGTCGCGAGCACCTGGTTGGTGCTGACCCCGAGCACCTCACCGAAGAGCAAAGCGTAGATCGCAGACGCATATTCCTCGCTCCAGCTGAGGAACAATGCTCCGAGTCCCAGCATGAACACGAGCGCGAGCGCCGTCACCGCGTCGTGGCGACCACGCTTGCCGAGCATGCCGATGGCAAGCGCACTGACCACGGCAAAGGTTCCGAGCCCTGCGAAGGTGCTGATCCCGATGAGGGAGGCACCCGCAGCGCCGGCGAAGCCGGCTTGGGGAACCGCGTGAGCCACGAACGCCGAGCCCCGCAGCACCGTGAAGAATCCGACGACACCCGCGACAACGGCGACCATGGTCGCGACGACCCATGCGTGGACCATGAAACCGGCGAACATCAACGTGCTCCCAGCCCCGCGGGTCCTGTGCGATCGCTGTCGCCGGGCAAGCCCACCCGGTCCTCTCGACGCGCGACCGCGTGCGCGGATTGCCTTCTCGCCTTTCGCCGACTTGCAAGATCTGCCAGGAGATATACGACGAACACCAACGCCACCACGAAGAAGCTCACCGGCCAGCCTCGTCGTGCCGGAGGCCAGTAGTAGCTGTCGTAGGCGAGCAGGATGCCCAGCCACGTCACTGCCACAGCGATGAGAGCGGCCCAGGTGATCGCCAGACCCGGTCGCTTCGTGAGCCGCAGCGCAGCTGCGGCAGGGCCGATCAACACGGCGGTGCTCAAGACCGCACCGATGGTCACGCAGGAAAGCGACACGGCGACCGCCAGGGCAAGCAGGTACAGGATGCCGACCGTGCGCACTGGCACACCTCGTGCATGGGCAATGTCCGGGCTCACCGCGCTCAACAGCAGCGGGCGATAGAGCAGTGCGACAACAGCGAGAGCCGACAGGCTCAACAACACGAAGACCGGGATCATCGACGCACGGATCACGAACATGGAGCCGAACAAGATCGTGATGGTCGCGCCTGTCGTGTTGCTCCGGGTCGTGCCCAGATACAGGAACAAGGCGGCGATCCCGAGGCCCGCACCAAGCACGATGCCGGTCGCCATGTCCCTTTGGCGCGGTCGTCGGGCTTCGAACAGCTCCATGGCCCCGGCTCCGACGAGCGCAAAGGCGACGAAGCCCCAGAGTGGGTTGGCCCCCACGAGAAAGGCGCCCGATCCGCCCGTGGTGCCCAGGTCTCCCAGGGAGTGGCCGGCAAAGGACTGGCCGCGGATGACGGTGAACACGCCGACGACTGCGGACACGAGCGAGACCACACCACCCACGACCACCGCCACGCGAACCGGCTCGCTCGTGAAGAGCCCGGGCTCGAAGATGCCGTTGAGGATCGCGCTCACACCCGTCACCCCAGCCCGCGAGGAGGAAGGGCATGCTGCTCCCGCTCGAGCTCGAGATGGTGCCCCTCGTCCTTGCCTGCCACCACCAGGATGCGGTCCTGGAGATGGAGCACGTCGACGTGATGGCCGTACAACGCGCTCAAGACGTCCTCGCGGACAACCTCCTCGGTAGATCCGCTGGCTGCCCGGCCGGAGGCGACGTAGACGACGCGGTCCATCACCGGCAGCAGCGGGTTCATCTCGTGTGCGGAGATGAGAACCGCAATCTGTTGCTCCCTTGCGATCCTTGCCAGGAGTCCCACGACCTCCTGCTCGCTGCGGATGTCGAGGCTCGCGAGCGGCTCGTCCAAGAGCAGGAGCCTCGGCTGGCTGATCAGCGCGTGCGCGATCAAGCTCCGCTGCAGTTCCCCTCCCGAAAGCTTGCCTACCCGGGTGTCAGCAAAGGCTTGGGCGTCGACGGCTTCGAGCATGTCGTCAACCAGGCGGCGTCGGCCACGCGAAGGCAGGGGGATGCCGAACCGGTCGCCGTCGATCCCGAGGGCCACCAGGTCGCGTGCCCGCAAGGGGACATCCGGGTCGAGCCCGATGCTTTGCGGGACGTAGCCAATGAGCCGATTGCGATGCGGACGAGGGTGACCTGCGAAGAGAACCCTGCCGGACGACGGCGTCTCCAGTCCCAGGATCACCCGGAAGATGGTCGTCTTGCCGGCGCCGTTGGACCCGATCAGGCCCGTGAGCTCCCCGGCGCGAAGGCTGAAGCCGACATCGTGAAGTATCTCTCTGCCGGAGAGCCACAGCGACACCCCTTCGAGGCGAAGGACCTCGGGGCGAGCGTCGAAGCGATCCGGGCTCGTCACAAGCGCCCCGTCGAGACCTTGGAGGCCACGGCCTTCTCGAGTGCTTGAACCTCGGCCAGCATCCAGGTCTGGTAGTCGTAACCGGGTGTCGGCATCGTCTCGTAGACGCACACGACCGGTATCCCGCTGGCCTTGGCGAGACCGAGGAATGACTGCGTGATCGAGTCGGTTACCTGCTCGTTGTACAGGAAGACCTTGACCTTGTGCTCGGTGAACAGCCTGTCTTGGAGTGTGATGTCCTCGGGCGGCGGATCCACTCCGTTCATGATGTCCGCCTGCAGCGCGAANNTAGCGGGCCTTGAAATTGGAGATCGCCTGAAGCCAAGGGGTCAGGGAACGGTCGAACTCCGCCAGGTTCTCCCGGAAATAGGCGGCGTGTGCGGGATCGAGACCGGACAAGTCGCCGGTGATCACCGTCCCCACGGCCGGCATCGTGCTCGGGCTGTACCACAGGTGCGGGTTCGGCGTGCCGCTCGGCAGCCCGAGCGTCCGTTGGACGTCAATGACCTTCCGCTTCGGGTCCGGCGACGCGGCCTCGATCGTGTTCATGAAGGTGTCGTAGTCGGCGCCGTTCTGGACGATCAGCTGAGCGGCACTTACGACCGCGGCCACCGACGGGCTCGCTTCGAAGGAATGGGGATCGGTGTTGGGGTTGGTCAGGACGGCGGTCACCTCGACGTACCTGCCGCCGATCTGCGCGATCACGTTCGCGTACTGGCTTTCCGCGCCCACCGCCACCACAACGCCGCGGCTTTGAGTGCTCGGCGTCGCCGAGCACGCACAACCGAGCAACGTCACGCAAGCGCAGAGGCCGACGACCTTCGCCCGGTTGCGAGCTCGCAGGAGCCGAGGACTCATTCTCGTGTGACACCTCGCGTGAAGGGCGGCCTGCTCATGCCCGCCATGAAGGGAATGATAATCACTCTTATTACGGTCGGTCAACCGGGAGGCCGTTCCGCAGGATCGGGCGATCGAGAGCCGATTCGCCGGCCTCTGCCGGCGCCTTGAACCGGCGCGGCGAGCCTCGGCGATAGGTTCTCCGTCTTGCCAGATAGATCTCGGAGGTTCCCGCCATGCCTGCAGTCACAATCGACGACGCCAACGAGCTGCCGCACATCTCCAAGCCCGCCGCAACCGCGATCCAACGACCGGTGCGATCGGTCACCACCGCACCGCGGGGGCTCGAGGGCGAGGGCTTCCCGGTGCGGAGGGCGTTCGCCGGCGTCGACATGGCCGAGTTGGACCCGTTCGTCCATCTCGATCAGATGGGTGAGGTCAACTACGGGCCGGGCGAGCCCAAAGGAACGCCTTGGCATCCTCACCGCGGCTTCGAGACCGTCACCTACATGATGGACGGCGTCATCCAGCACGCCGACTCGACAGGGGGCGGTGGAGTCATCCGCGATGGCGGCACCCAGTGGATGACCGCCGGCAAGGGGATCCTCCACATCGAGACCCCGCCCCACGACCTCGTCGCCACCGGGGGCTGGTTCCACGGTCTGCAGCTGTGGGTCAACCTCCCGCGCGCCAAGAAATGGATCGATCCCCAGTACCAGGACCTCGAAGGCACCGCGGTCAGGCTGTTGTCCTCCCACGACGGCGATGGCCTGCTGCGTGTCATCGCCGGAGAGGTAGACGGCCGGACCGGCCCGGGCTCGACGCACACTCCCATGACGATGGTGCACGCCAGCCTCGCTCCGGGCGCTCAGCTCGTCATGCCATGGCCCCAGAATTTCAACGCGCTCGTGTACGTGCTTGGCGGCCAAGGCGCCGTCGGAACCGAGCGCCGGCCGGTCGAGTCCGGCCAACTCACGGTCTTCGGGGAAGGAGATGCCCTGACCGTCGAGGCCTCCACGCAGCAGGACTCCCGCACCACGACTCTCGAGCTGCTCTTTCTCGGAGGCGTGCCGATCCGTGAGCCGGTCGCCTGGTACGGGCCCTTCGTCATGAACACCAGGAGCGAGATCCAACAGGCCTTCGAGGACTTCGAAGCCGGCCGCCTGGGCACGGTCCCGGCGTCTCACCCGCTCGCCGAGAGCGACGAGGTCTCCGAGCAGATCGATTCGGCACTGGACTGACGCCGGGCGAAACCGGCCGCGGCACAAGTCGCTAGAGTCCCGGTCAGGCGCGATGAAGCCCGCTCCTCGAACTGTCGGAGGTCTCTTCGACTGATGGCTTCTACCAGCTACGACCGACGCTGGTAGGGCCTGCGCATACCCCTGTCAGCCTGATCAGGGGTATGCATGAATTCCTATTACGTCTTTGCCATCTGGCTCGCCATGGCGCTGCTGGCGTCGGTGATCAGCATCAAGCTCGGGCTCTCGGTCGCGCTCGTCGAGATCCTCGTCGGTGCCGTGCTCGGCAACATTCCAGGCCTCAAGGAACATATCCAGCAGACCGACATCACCACCTTCCTTGCCGGTGCCGGGTCCCTCATGCTGACCTTCCTCGCAGGAGCTGAGATCGATCCGGTCTCCTTGAGAAGACATTGGAAGGCAAGCTTGGTGATCGGCATCGTGTCGTTCCTGCTGCCGTTCCTGGGGGCCTTCGGGTTCTGCAAGCTCGTCCTCGACTGGCCCCTGCACGGGGCGGAGATCGGCGGCGTTGCATTGAGCACGACGTCGGTCGCCGTCGTGTACGCCGTCATGATCGAAACGGGACTGAACCGCCAGGATCTCGGCAAACTCATCTTGGCGGCCTGCTTTGTGACCGATCTCGGCACCGTTCTCGCTCTCGGCGGGTTGTTCGCCACCTACGGCTGGCTGCTTCTCGTCTTCGTGGCGGTGACCATCGCCACGCTGCTGGTCCTCCCGAGGGCAACGCGCTTTGTGATCGACCGCTTCGGCCACCGTGTGAGTGAGCCCGAGGTGAAGTTCCTCCTTGTGGTGCTCTTCGCTCTCGGAGGCCTCGCGGCCGCGGCCGGCAGCGAAGCGGTGCTGCCGGCCTATGTGGCCGGCCTGGTCGTCGCCGGTGTGTTCATGAACGACCGGGTGCTCGTGGACAGGATCCGGTCCATCGCCTTCGCTCTGCTGACACCGTTCTTCTTCCTGCACGCCGGGCTCCTCATCTCGGCGCCGGCGCTCGTGTCGGGAGCGGGGGTCATCGCGCTGCTGTTCGGCGTGAAGATCGTGACCAAGCTGCTCGGTGTCTGGCCGGCCGCATCGGCGCTTGGGATCCCGGCGAGCGAGCGCACATACATGACACTGCTCATGGCGACGGGCCTCACCTTCGGATCGATCTCGGCGCTGTTCGGGCTGACGCACCATCTTGTCGACAAGACCCAGTACACCGAGCTCGTGACGGTCGTGCTCCTCTCTGCGCTCGTACCTACACTCATCGCCCAGCAGCTCTTCCAGCCCAGACTGCCGGCCGAGCGAGACGAGCTCGAGGCGCTCGGAGAAGAGGACCTGTCGCTGCGCCCACCCCGATGACCCGGTCGCCACGACAGGCCGTGTGGCGACGCCCGCCTCGACTCGGACCGGACCTCGGGATCGTTCGCACAGTGTTCGACGTCTCGAATATGGGACCTTCGGCTCTATGGCACGACCGCCGGTCGCCGTAGCGTGAGGTGATGGTCCTGGGCGCACCGGGTGCTCAGGGACACTCCCTCACCGGTGTCCCTAAGATGCCCGATGCGCCGGGACCGCCCTGACTGCTTGGGTTCGGGAGGCCTCATCGGCCCAGTTCGTACAGGGCCTTGACGTCAGGACCCCATCGCAGCTCGTCTCCGACGTTTCCTCTGCTGCAGCCCGAGGGTGCGCGTCACGGCCGGCTCGACCCCGGCGAGCCGGTGCTCGTGGGTAAAGCCCTGGGCCACGCCCAAGAGCCCGACTGTGGTGTTCACCAACGACACGTGGGAAAAGGCCTGGGGGAAGTTGCCGACGAGACGTCTTGCGACCGGGTCGTACTCCTCGGCCAGCAGGCCGAGATCAGTCCGCAGCGACAACAGCCGCTCGAACAGCTCCACGGCGTCGTCGTGGCGACCGATGAGATGCAGGTCATCGACCAACCAGAACGAACAGGCAAGAAACGCGCCCTCACGGCCCGTGAGCCCATCGACATGCTCCGACTTCTCCGAGTCGTACCTGCTCACGAAACCATCCACTGTCAGATCACGCCTGATGGCCTCGACGGTCCCGATCACCCGGGAGTCCTTCGGTGCCAGGAACCCCACGATCGGGATCATGAGCACGCTGGCGTCGAGCTCCTTCGAGCCGTAGTACTGCGTGAAGGTGTTGCGCTCGGAGTCGAAGCCCTTCTCGCACACTTCCTTGTGGATCTGCTCTCGTAACGCCTTCCACCTGTCCAGGGGGCCTTCGAGACCGAAGTCCTCCACGTCGTGAATCGCCCGGTCAACTGCCACCCACGCCTCTACTTTCGAGTGCGTGAAATGGCGGCGCGGGCCCCGCACCTCCCAGATGCCGTCGTCGGGCTGTGTCCAGCCCGTCTCGATGAAGTCCATGAGCGCGAGCTCGAGATCCCAAGCCGGGCCGGCGGGCTCAAGGCCCGTCCGCCGTGCCTCGTGCAGTGCGCCGAGCACTTCGCCATAGACATCGAGCTGGTACTGGGCAGAGGCCGCGTTGCCGATGCGGACAGGTCTGGAGCCCTCGTAGCCAGGCAGCCAGTCGAGGACGTCCTCCTTCAGGTTCTTCTCCCCGGCGGCTCCGTACATGATCTGAAGCTTCGACGGGTCGCCCGCCGCTGCGCGCAACAGCCAGTCACGCCAGTCAGCAGCCTCGTCGCGGTAGCCCGCCGCCATGAGCGCGGACAACGTGAGCGTGGCGTCGCGAAGCCAGCAGTACCGGTAGTCCCAGTTCCGCTCGCCGCCCAGCGATTCCGGCAGGGAGGTCGTGGGCGAAGCGATGATGCCGCCTGTCGGCTCGTAGGTGAGCGCCTTGAGTGTGATCAGCGAACGGACCACGGCCTCACGCCACCTGTGCGGCTCGAAGTTGGCAAGGTCCGCCCAGTCCTGCCACCAGCGTCTGGTCTCCTCGATCGCGTACTGCGCAGCTACGGGCCGCCCCACTTCGCCGTGCGAAGGGAAGTAGGTGAGCACGAAGGGAACCTGCTGGCCCTCGCGCAGGACGAACTGAGAGACCGTGCGCATGTTCTCGCCGCGAGTGCGCGCGGTGGTCCACAGCGCCAACCCGTCGGGCCCGGCTATCGCGACGAGCTGGCCGTCGAAACTGCGCACCCACGGCACGACCGACCCGTACCCGAAACGGATCTCCAGATCCATGCGCATCTCGACCGCGCCGCTCAGGCACTCGACCAACCGGACGATGCTCGGGCTGTGCTCCCTGAGCGGCATGCAGTCGGTGATACGGACGCTTCCCTCCGGCAGGTCGAATTCGCTCTCCAGCACCAAGCTGTCGCCGATGTAACGGCGGCGCGTCGCCGGCATGGGTTGGCCCTGGCCGGGCGGCGGGCTCGCGGCCGGCGCGACCCGCCAGAACCCGTGGTCCGTGTCTCCAAGCAGGTGGGCGAAGCACGCCGCCGAGTCGAAGCGTGGCAAGCACAGCCAGTCGATCGATCCGTCGCGCCCGACGAGCGCGGCCGTGTGCGTGTCCCCGATCAGGCCGTAATCCTCGATCAGAAGCGTCACCTTCTAATCATTGCCGACCCGCGATCACCTCGTGCAAACGCCTCGGCCATCGGGCTGCCGGCCTATTTCGGGACGCACCCACCGGTACCGACGACCGTCGAGGCCGGCAACGACTCCGCCTTCTGGATGCGCTCGAGGACTCCTGGGGATGCGAGCGCGTAGCCGATGTCGGTGCTCGTGGGCGACCTCGAGAAGACCACACCGATGACGAGACCGTCCGGCTCGACTAGTGGGCCGCCGGAGTTTCCCGGCCGGACCAGGGCCTGAATCACGTACACGGCGCGCACCGTGGGATTCTCGCCGTAGATGTCGAGCCCGGTCGCGAACAGTTCCGAGCGCACGCCCGCAGGATCGACCGCGAGAGGACCCCCCTCTGGATAGCCGAGCACCACGGCTTTCGTGCCGCGTCCCACCGTGTTCGGGTCGATGGTCAGCGCGCGTTCTGGCAGTCCGCGCACGCGCAAGATGGCAAGATCGAGCGCGGGATCGAAGAACGCGACCACACCGACGTGGTAGCCGACGGAGTCCTCGACCCTGATCGATTGAGTGCCGGCGATCACATGGGCGTTCGTGACGACAAGACCTCGCCCAACAACGAAGCCCGAGCCCTCCTGGATCTCACCGCAACCGACCGCCACGATCTTCACCGTGGAGGGGGCGGCCTTGGCGGCTCCGGCCAGCACCTGGGCTGCAGTGGGGTAAGCGACCGGGCCGGCAAGCTGGATGAAGCCGTCGGCGACAAGTTGCAGGCCTTCATCGCTCAGGAAACGCTCCACGGGCGCCAGCGCCGTCGGGATCGGCGGCATGACGTTGGTGACAACGCGAATGATCCTTGAATCATTGATCTGGCTCGCCACAAGGGAGAACTGGCTGTTCACCAAGATCGAGGCCAGCAGCCAGATCACGACGAGCGCACCGGCGGTGGCAACGATCGCGCCGCCTGCCGCGTCAACAGCGCCGAAACGGGCCCGACGCAGCCGCCGCCACAATTCCGCGCCCAACTGGCGTCCCGAAGTGGCGAACACCGCCGCGGGCACGAGCAACAGCACGAGAGCAACGACGGTCTTCGCGCGCTGCCCGCTCACATGTGGGCAGATGAGGAGGACCAGCACCACGCCGAGGGCCAAGCCGCCGAGAGCCCCGCTGTAGGACAGAACTTGCACCGCCGCTCCCCGCCGGAGCCCCCGGAATGCCGACGCCAGGATGACGAGCATGAGGATGAGATCGAGAGCGTCCATGTCCGAGCTTGGTCAGATCCCGCCGCTGCTCAGTGGGACTGGGCGCGGGCGCCGCATTCATTGCGGCAACCTCGAAGACCGCCCTTGTTGCGAGCTCTAAGCACGGGCCGGTCCATAGGGTTGGGCTGAGTGTAGGCGCTCGTCCGTCGGAGAAGGACGCGCCCACGCGGTGCTCCCGGGCCGCCGCAGAGCCCTGTCAGTGGCACCGGTTTCACCTCCGGCGCTCAGCTGCTCCAAACTGGAGCCGTGGCCCGATCAGCCGACCGTCCGCCTACGCCCCCCCGGCGTCCCGTCAGGGGTCGCTCCCCTATGCCCGACGTCCGCGGGTGGCTGGCCGCACTACGGCAAACTCGGCTCACCGCCCCGGGCCTTCCCGATGTGCCGATCCAAGAGCACCACCACCGCGACATCCGGGGCGGAGGCGCGCGGGCCGCCGTGTTCGGCATCAGTGACGGACTTGTGACGAACGTTTCGCTGATCCTGGGACTCTCCGGGGCGAGTCCACCCGCCGGAGTCGTCAGGCTGGCAGGTCTGGCAGGGCTACTCGGCGGTGCGTTCTCGATGGCCGCCGGTGAGTACATCTCGATGCGCGCACAGACCGAGCTGTTCGAGCGCGAGATCGAGCGCGAGCGTCAGGAACTCAGTCGTCGACCCGAAAGAGAGTTCCAGGAACTGGTGACTATCTACGAGAGTCGCGGCATTTCCACCGAGCTCGCCATGCAGGTCGCCAGGCAGATGATGGCCGATCCGCAGATTGCGCTCGAGACCCACACCCGCGAGGAGCTCGGCATCCATCCTGACTCGCTCGGCAGGCCTCTCCAAGCGGCGGCCGCGTCCTTCGTGACCTTCAGCGTGGGGGCCTTGCTGCCGCTGCTCCCGTTTCTCGTCGGACAAGGAACCGGTGCCGTGCTCGTGTCGATCGTGATCGCGGCAGTCGCTGCGGTGATCGTGGGCTCGGCGCTCTCGCTGTTCACGGGGCGCTCATGGTGGTGGTCGGCATTCCGCCAGCTCGCGATCTGCGCCGCGGCCGGCGCAGTCACCTACGGCGTTGGTGCAGCCGTCGGCCTGAGCATCGTTCACTGATGGGCTACGCGGCTTCGGGCTCCGAGATGCCATGACGCCCGAGAATTCAGGCGAGGCCGACTCGATGGCGGCAGTTGCGGTCTACATCGTGCGCCACGCTCACGCTCAACCGCGCGACAGCTGGGCGGGCTCGGACAAGCAGCGCCCGCTCACCGACCGTGGCGCGAAGGAGGCCCGGGCCATCGTCGATCACTTCGACACCGGACCCCCAGGCGGCGCGCTGTCGCACGATCTCGGCGCTGCCCAGCCCGAGCCGCGGCCCACGCTGCTGGTGTCCAGCAGCGCCGAACGCTGTCTCGCGACCCTTCGGCCCCTTGCGGCCGCGTGCGGGCTGCCGGTCGGGACTGCTGATTTCCTTGCAGAGGGATCCGACGCGTGCAGCGCTCTCGTGCAGCTGAAAGACCTGGCGGCCGGTGGCGGCGTGCCTGTGCTGTGCACCCATGGGGACGTCATCTGGGGGATCCTTGAACTGCTCGAAAAGACCGGGATGCACCTCACCGGACCGCTGGATGTGAAGAAGGGGTCCATCTGGGTCCTCGAGACCGTATCGGGTGCCGTTGAGTCCGCGAGGTACATCCCGCCGGACAAGGTGTAGGTTCCCGGCCCGTGAGCGATCATCAGCGCATGGGGCAGGCGGCCGGATTGCTCGCTCTCGTCGGCGGCGGCGAGTGGCAAGCCGGCACCGGCTACGACGCCGAGCTGTTGGAGCGCTCGGGTGCCGACGAAGTGCTGGTTCTTCCCACGGCGGCGGCTTACGAGCAGCCCGACCGGGTGGTCGCGACGGCCGAGAAGTGGTTCTCCTCGCTCGGCTCCCGAGCCCGTGGGTTGATGGTGTTGCGCCACGCGGACGCCAACAAAGAGGTCAACGCCGCCGCTGTCGCACAGGCGCGTTTCATCTATCTCTCTGGCGGCTCGCCCCTCCACCTCCTCTCGGTGCTCAAGGGCTCGCTCGTCTTCGAGGCGCTTGCGAACGCCTGGCGCCACGGCGCGGTCGTCGCCGGATCGTCGGCGGGGGCGATGGTGCTCGTCGATCCCATGGTCGACCCGCGGGGAGGGGCGTTCACGGTGGGACTCGGCCTCGTCGAACAGCTGGCCGTCGTGCCGCATCATGACTCGGGCGCCTCGCACCATTTCTGGCGGACGCTCGAGCTCGCCCCGGCGGGGATCCCGATCGCCGGTATCCCCGAGCACACGGCGCTGATCAGGGAGCCAGACGGTTCGTGGCGATCAGCGGGCGAAGGACATGTCACCGTCTACCTCGACGGAGTGCAGGCCGGCCTCGAAGCCCTGCGTCGATAGCGCGCCCGCCGAGGGCGCCGCTCAGGCCAGTTCGGTGACCGTGACCGACTCGATCAGGACCTTTTCCTTGGGGGCGCCCGACTTGGTCCCCACCGAGTCGATAGCCGCGACGACGTCCCGCCCGGAGACCAGCTGACCGAACAGCGAATAGAGCGGCGGCAGACGCATCCCGTCAGGCCCTGAGATGACGAAGAACTGGCTCCCGTTCGTATCCCGTCCCGCGTTCGCCATGGCGAGCGAGCCGAGCTCATAGCGTCCGGGTTTGGGCAGCTCGTCCTCGAATCGGTAGCCGGGCCCGCCGGCACCGGTCCCCTCCGGATCGCCGCCCTGCAGCACAAAACCCGGGATGATCCGGTGGAACGCGATCCCCTCGAAGAAGTGGTAGCGCGCCAGGAACACGAAGTTGTTCACCGTTCTCGGAGCGCTCACCGCGTCGAGGGCGAACACCATCGTGCCCTTGGACGTGGCCATCTCGGCGGTGTAGCGCTTGGAAAGGTCGATGCACATCGGTGGCAGCCCGTCGAAGTGCCGGGTCTTCGGCGCAGAGCCATCGGCTGGGGGGCACTGGCTCGGCATGGGGGCCTCCGTTTCGTTCGTCGGGCTGACGGCCGGGCTCAGCCGGAGATCTGTTTGACGGTGACGCTGAGAAGGTAGATCTTGACCTTCGGCGTGCCGGTTGGAGCTGGACCCCCGAGGGCACCGATCCTGTCGACGACGCTCGTCCCAGAAGTGACCTTGCCGAAGATCGTATACAGGGGCGAAAGCTGTGTCTGGCCGCCGGGCAGCACGAAGAAGAACTGGCTCCCGTCGGAGGTCGCGTGGCCTGTGTTGGCCATCACGAGGTCGTAGGGCTGGTAGCACGCAGCCTGTGACGGCTTGGTCGCACAACTTGCCGGTGGCGTATTGCCGGTGAACTCATAACCGGGAAAGCCGTACTTCGCCTCTCCGCTCTTGCCGCCGACGACGGCTCCGCCGGTACCGAGACCGGTGGGGTCGCCACCCTGCACGGCGAACCCAGGGACCACCCTGTGGAAAAAGGTGCCGTTGTAGTACTGGTAGTCGGCGAGGAAGACGAAGTTGTTGACCGCCGCGAACGACGCGGCTGCGGGCATCTTCACCACGATGTCGCCAAGGCTCGTCTTGAAGGTGGCTTCCCAGACCGAGCTCGCAGGTATGCACGCCGGCGGCGCCTTGGTGAACAACACGACCCGCTTGGTCGATCCCGTGGCCGGCGGGCAAGTTGGGGCCATGGCGACCTTCGTCAATGGCTGGGTCGTCGGCGTGGGGAACGTCGTGGTCGTGCTCGATGTCNNCGTGGTCGTCGTGGTCGTCGTCTTGGCCGACTTCTTGGCCGACTCGTTCACGAGGAACACGATGCCGATGATGGCGGCAGCGATGATCACCGCCCCAACTGCACGCCGCGTCTTGCGGCGCCGCTTCCGGCCCTTTTCGATGACGGCTTGCTTCTGTTCACGAGCGGCTCGCTGCCGCGCCCTCTTCTCGGTTGGCACGGAGCAGAAGGCTACCGAACCCGCAGGGCAGGTTGCATCCGCGTGCCGTTCGTGGGTCTCGGGCCTGCGCCCCGGCCCGCCGCGAACCGGGCCGTCCGACCAGACCCGGCCCAGGACAAGTCGCTCACTCCCGTCCGCGGGCCGGTGGTCACCCGCGCACCTGGCCCGGCGGTAGGTTGGCTGGCGTGACCCTCGTCGTTCAGAAGTTCGGCGGAACCTCGGTCGGCGACGCAGACCGCATCCGTGCCGTCGCGGACCACGTCGCTCGTACACGTCGTGCCGGCACGGAGGTCGTCGTCGTGGTCAGCGCCATGGGCAAGACCACCGACGGGCTGATCCGGCTCGCCGAGGACGTGAGCCGCGTGCGGCCGGGTCGCGAGCTCGACATGCTGCTCACCGCGGGCGAGCGAATCTCGATGTCCCTGTTGTGCATGGCGCTTGCAGAGCTTGGTGTCCCGGCCGCTTCGTTCACGGGCAGCCAGGCAGGCATCATCACCGATACCACGCACACAAGGGCACGGATCGTCGAGGTGAAGGGCGACCGTCTTCGCGAGTCGCTGGCTCAGGGCATCGTCCCGGTCGTGGCCGGCTTCCAGGGAGTCTCGAGCAAACGGGACGTGACCACACTCGGGCGCGGAGGTTCCGACACGACAGCGGTGGCACTCGCCTCTGCCCTCGAAGCCGATCTCTGCGAGATCTACACGGACGTCTCGGGAGTCTTCACCGCGGATCCCCGCGTAGTGCTGACCGCCCACCGGATACCCAGAATCTCCTTCGAGGAGATGCTCGAGATCGCTGCAACGGGCGGAAAGGTTCTTGCGCTCCGCTCGGTTGAGTTCGCCCGGAACTACCACATACCGCTCCACGTGCGTTCAAGCTTCACCTGGGAGCCCGGGACCATCGTCAGCGAGGAGGATTCTTCCATGGAACAACCCATCGTCTCGGCGGTGACGAGCGATTCGACCGAGGCCAAGGTCACGATCGCCGGCGTCCCGGACCAACCCGGCATCGCCGCCTCCGTGTTCAGGGGGCTCGCTGGCCGGGCGATCAACGTCAACATGATCGTTCAGAACACCTCACACCACGGCACGACCGACATTTCCTTCACCGTCCCCCGTTCCGACTTGGAAGGAAGCCTCGAAGTAGCAGAGCAGCTCGTCCCACAGCTCGGCGCGGTGTCGGTGATCGCCGACGACGACGTTGCGACCGTGTCTGTAATCGGTGCGGGCATGAGGACCCACCCAGGAGTCACCGCAACGATGTTCGAGACTCTCGCGAGCGCCGGCATCAACATCGAGATGATCTCCACGTCTCCCATCCGCATCTCGTGCCTGGTTCGATCGGCGCTCGCGGAGCGGGCGGTTCAGGTCCTCCACGCCGCTTACGAGCTCGGGACCTGACCGGCTCGGATCCAGCCACCGAGGGGCGGCAACTAAACTCGCCTCATGCGAGTCGGGGTTTTCGGTGCCACGGGACAAGTCGGTACCGTGATGAGGTCGATCCTTGCGGAACGAAGCTTCCCGGCCGACGGCGTGCGTTTCTTCGCGAGCGCAAGATCGGCCGGTCGCACTCTCGAGTGGGACGGCGATGTCGTAGTCGAGGATGTCGTCGGCGCCGACTTCACCGGGATTGACATCGCGTTGTTCTCTTGCGGCGCGAAGGCCTCCCTCGAGCTCGCTCCCCGTGTCGCTGCCGCCGGCGCCATCGTCATCGACAACTCGTCGGCATGGCGGATGGACCCGGACGTTCCGCTCGTTGTCCCCGAAGTCAACCGCGAGGCGTTGGGCTCCATACCGAAGGGGATCGTCGCCAACCCGAATTGCACGACGATGGTTGCCATGCCCGTGCTGAAGCCACTCGACACGCGGGCGGGGCTGCGCCGAGTGGTGGCCTCCACCTATCAGGCTGTGTCCGGCGCGGGCCTGGCCGGAACCTCCGAACTGGACGAGCAAGTCCGCAAGGTGGCAGATGGCGCCGCGGCGCTCGCGCACGACGGCAACGCCGTCGAAATGCCGGCTCCCGTGAAGTTCGCTGCACCCATCGCGTTCAATGTCATCCCGCTGGCCGGCCAGAGCGTCGACGACGGGAGCGGTGAGACCAACGAGGAGCAGAAATTCAGGAACGAGAGCCAGAAGATCCTGGGTCTGCCCGACCTCCTCGTCTCGTGCACCTGTGTCCGGGTGCCCGTGTTCACGGGTCACAGCTTGGCGCTCAACCTCGAGTTCGAGCGGCCGCTCAGCCCCGAGGAGGCGCTGGCCGCGCTCGACGGCGCGCCAGGTGTCGAGCTCTGCGACATCCCGACCCCGCTCGGTGCGACGGGTCGTGACGCGTCACTCGTGGGAAGGGTGCGACGAGACACGACGGTGCCGTACGGGTTGTCACTCTTCGTCGTCGGCGACAACCTCCGCAAGGGTGCTGCACTGAACGCTGTGCAGATCGCCGAGGTGCTGGCCGGAATCGCCTGACGGCTCGGGCCTGCAACAGGCGCCGCTCAGCAGCACAGGTGCCGTCGTGCCCCACGAGCGGCGACCGGGTCGATCACATGCCGATCGCCGGCAGTATCTGAGTGGGCAGGACGCGCTGGGAAGGAATCACCACGACGTACGGTCCGCTGTAGCGGATCGCGTAGCTGATGTGATGAGCCTTGCACCACTCGATGATCTCGGGCACCAACAGGCACTGCTGGTCTGGCGCCACACACGCCGGATCGAGGGCCGTCGTCCCGGCCTCGACAGCTGCCTCCAGCTCGAGGGCAGGGCTCACGAAGATCCACGCGGGCGCAGGACTCTTCGCTATGGCTTGGTAATACGGCAGATAGCGGATGAATGCGGGCCCGGCAGGGCTCACGGTGACGCGGCCCTCCGAGAGGAACCCCACGTCGTACCCGAGCCAGTAGCTCGAGAAGGCGTAGTGGACGTGCCAACGGACGAGCGCGTTGGCGAGAGCGGTGGGCANNAAGGCCAGCTGGGGCTTGTAGGGCGCCTCACCCCTGGCCGCGCCCAGCGTCAGCGCCAGCCCGCCAACGAGCACAAGCCCTGCCATGATTGCCGGCGCGAACCGTGGGGACTCGATCGCCCACATGCCGACTTCGCAGACGAGGGAGACGGCCACGAGCGCGAGGACGGGCGCGAGGAAGACCGCGTAGCGGCCGTCGTGCCAATACCAGGTGAACGGCTGTGCCGCGTAGAGAAACGGGAACGTCGCGACGAACAGCACCAGCAGCCACGCACGTCCCCGCGCCGCCAGGTACACGAGCCAGCCGACGAGCACGATGATCGAGATGTTCACGAGATGCGGCGTCAAATTCGACGGGACCATCCAGACGCCCGCCCCGCGGGTCCGAAGGCCGAGAACCAGCGGAACCACGTAACGGCTGAAAATGCCAAGATGCCACCAGTACGTCCCTCCCGGGCCCGGAGGCGAAGGCTGCGGAGGCCCGGCGAACGAGTCGAAATGCTGGAGGAGGTTGTGCCACCACCACGGGAGCGAGCCGACAATCAGAGCCGCCACACCCAGGATCAGCGAACCAAGAGGCACCTTCGCCCGTCGCTGGACGACACGCGCGAGGAGGTAGACGCCGGCCGGGGCGAGGAAGTAGGCGATCTCCGGGCTCGACCACCATCCCACGCCGGCGCCGAGCCCGAGCGCGAACCAATCAGTTCGCCTGCCGTCGCCGTCCCCGATCCTGAGCACGGTCAAGAGAACCGTCAGCCCGCAGATCAGCACGATCCACCGGAAGCCGTCCCCATGGTCGTTGTAAGTCACGTAGGCCTCGGGCCAGACCCAGAAGGCGATCGCGGCCAGCGCACCGACCGGACTTGCGAACATGCGGTTCCCGACGCGCCAGAGGACCACGAGCGACCCGGCGCAGAGCAGGATGGGAGTCAGGCCGAGGGTGAACGCAGAGCCTCCGAACAGTGCGAACACCGCCGCGACGGCGTACGCCTCCGTGCCGCCGTAGTTCTCGGACCAATAGAAGGCGAAGAAATGACCGTGCAGGATCTCGCGGGCCATGAGACCGACAACCGCCTCGTCGGAGTTGATCGTGCCCCTGCCGAGCGCGTAGAGCCTGAGCAGGAGACCGAGCAGGAGCGCCAGGACGACCACGGCCGTGAGTGCCGGGTTCGCCCGCCAGCACGCGGCGAACCGCTGCCAGGGCGTCGATCGACTGTACGGAGCCTTCACCAGCGCTGCTGCTTTGCAGGCGGGCCCACGAGGTGACCCGCAACCCGGCGCGAGTCACTGCCGGCCATTGCTACTTCAGCTTGGCAACATAAGGACTGAGCAGCTTCTCGATCTGCTTTGCGGCGATGTCGACCTCGATGTTCACGTTGTCGCCTGGCACTCGCCGCCCGATCGTGGTCACCTCCGAGGTGTGAGGGATCACGGCGACGGCGAAGCTGTCGTTGCCGACGTCGAAGATCGTCAGGCTCACGCCGTCAACGGCAATCGAGCCCTTCTCGACGCAGTAGCGGGTGAGATCGGGCGGGATCCGGACCTTGAGATCCGGCGGCGGGGCCAACACCTCCCCGATGGCGTCGACATGACCCTGGACGACGTGTCCGCCGAGGCGGTCGCGCGCTCGGACAGGCCTCTCGAGGTTCACCAGGTCGCCGGGTCGCAGGAAGCCGAAGGTCGTTCGGCTGAGGGTCTCGGCCGTGATGTCTGTCTCCCAGAGCTCCGGCGTGCACGCCACAACGGTCAGGCAGCACCCGCTCACCGAGATCGAGTCGCCGACCTTGGCATCCTCCAACACGAGCGACGCCCTGATCCGGTACCGGTCGCCATCGTGGCCCTCGTACCTACCCATCTCTTCAATGAGACCCGTGAACACGCTCGGCGAGCGTATCAACCTGCCACTGCCGGTGTCACTGACGGGCGAACAGGATGCAGCCGACCGTGACGCCGAACCCGAGGACAAGCACGCGCAGCAGGATCGGGCTGAGCCGGCGGGCAAAGCTCCCGCCCAGGCGGCCGCCGGCAAGGCTGGCCACAGCCATGATGGCGACCGCGGTCCACGCGACGGGACCGAACACGCCGTATGCAACGACGGCCACGGAGTTGATGATGACCGAAAGAACCTGTTTCAGGCCGTTCAGTTCCTGCAGACAGGCGGGGATCGCAAACCCGAGTACCGCCAGGAGCACAATGCCGAGCCCTGCCCCGAAATAGGCGCCGTAGATCGCCCCGAGCAAGACCGCGGCGTGGAGAGCGAGCGAACGGTGCTCCTTGGACGAAGCCTGTCGCTTCGCGAGCGCGCGGCTGGCGAGCGGCTGCAGGGCGAACAGGGCGCACGCGAGAAGGATCAGCCAGGGCACCGCCTGCTTGAAAACCCTCGCAGGCGTCGTGAGCAACAACACCGACCCGAGGGCGCCACCGGCAATGCAGGTCGCGCCCAGCACGATCGCTCTGGACCGCTGGCCCTCCAGCTCCCGGCGATAGGCGGCCGTTGCACCCACGTAGCCGGGCCAGAGGGCGACGGTGTTGGTCATGTTCGCGGTGACACCGGGATAGCCCACGGCAAGCAGGGCCGGGAAGGAGATGAGCGAACCGCCTCCGGCAACGCTGTTCACCGCGCCCCCGAGAAAGCCGGCGACGCCGAGGACGATTCCCTGCTCGGGCGTCAACGACCTAGCGCCTGCTACCTCGTGACGACAGGGCGCCCAGCTCGGCGCGCTTGACGGCGGGGACCGGCACTGTCACTCGCCGGCTGGCCCGTCGCCTACCGCCGGGGTGCCCCCCGGGTCCACGGCCGCGCTCGGCCAATGCTCGTCGCGAACCTCGGCGAGGTACGAAGCGTGGTTGCGCTTCAGCTCCGAGACGCTGTCCCCCCCGAACTTCCGCAGCGCTTCGGACGCCAGCACGAGGGCCAGCATCGTCTCGGCAACGACGCCCATCGCGGGCACCGAGGTGACGTCGGTGCGCTCCTTGAACGAGACGGTCTCCTCCTTGGTCAGGACGTCGACGGTCTTGAGGACCGGGCGGTTCAGCGTGGCGAGCGGCTTCATGGCCGCGCCGACGAGGAGCAGGCCCCCTGTGGAGATGCCGCCCTCGATGCCACCGGCAAGCGACGTCTCTCTTCTGTACTCGCGTGAGCCGGCATCGAAGAAGATAGAGTCGTGGCCGCTCGATCCCCGGCGGCGGGCGATGTCGAAGCCTTCGCCGATCCACACGACTTTCACTGCCTGAATGCTCATCAGCGCCTGGGCGATGAGGCCATCGAGCTTGCGGTCCCAATGGACGTGGCTGCCGAGACCGACCGGCACACCATAGGCGACAACCTCGACGGTGCCGCCGAGGGAGTCCCCCTCCTTGGCTGCCTCTCGGATCTCGGCGATCATGCCGGCCTCGGCTGAGGGGTCGAAACACCGCACCGGCGACGCATCAACCGTGGGAAGGTCACCCGATAGCGGGCGAAGCCCCGCTGAAGCTTCCGCGCCGCCGATCTGGACGACGTGGCTCACGATCGCGACCCCGATCTGTGCCAGGAGAGCCTTGGCCAGGGCGCCCGCTGCGACTCTCGCGGCCGTCTCCCGTGCCGAGGCGCGCTCGAGGACGTCGCGGGCGTCGTCAAAACCGTACTTCTGCATGCCGGCGAGATCCGCGTGGCCCGGACGGGGCTGTGTGAGCCGATGCGAGGGACGCCCGGGCTCAGGGGACATCTCCGCCTGCCACTTGGGCCACTCGGCGTTGGCGATCTCGATCGCGACCGGCGATCCCAGGCTGCGTCCGTGGCGGACGCCGCCGACGATGCTGATCTCGTCGGTCTCGAACCGCTGCCGGGGACCTCGCCCGTAGCCGAGCCTCCGCCGGGCCAGCTCGCCGCGGATCTCGTCCGCGGTGATCGGCAGTCCGGCGGGAAGCCCCTCGACGACGGCGATGAGCGCACGCCCGTGGGACTCGCCCGCGGTCAGAAAGCGCAACACACGCCTAGCCTACGCCGGGGTGCGTCCGGAGGAATCGGCCAGGGTGCGGCGGCAGTCGCTCAGCCGAGCCCGGCCGGCCGACAGCCACTCGCCGGCAGCTCGCCAAGGCGCACCGGCCTCCATTGCATGCCTCCAGAGGCCGGCACGAGCTCGGACCACGATCCGGTCGGGAGGTGGAGCTTGGCCGAGCCCAGAGCGGGAACCAGCCGCATCAGGAGCGCCCGGAGCACGGCGTCATGGGTGACGAGGGCGACGCCGCCCTCCACGCTCGCGGCTGCTGCACCGTCGGCCTTCGCGGCGTCGATGGCATCGCAAAACGCCTCTTCGGCCCTGGTCTCCAACAGCTGCCACGCCTCGACGAAGGGGGCGGAGTCGATCGACCCGAACAGTCCCTCGACCTGCTCGAGCGAATGCCCCGCCCACTCACCGTAGAAGCGATCTCTGAGACGGTCGTCGATCGTCACAAGCGCCCCCGAGGCAGAGGCGACCCGGCTCGCCGTGCCGGCCGCCCGCCTGAGCGGGCTCGACACCACCGCGCTCAGCGGCACTCCCCGAAATACCTCGCCGAGAGCGACGGCTTCGGCTTCACCGGTCGCGTTGAGCGGGACGTCGAGCTGTCCCCGGAGCACGCCAGCAGCATTGAGAGCCGTCTCGCCGTGCCGGATGAGGAAGACGTGCACGGCTGCCACACCTGAACAGGGTAGGCAACCACGGCAGCAGGCAGGACTTGGAGGTGACACTGGTCGAGGTCACCCGGCTGAATCGGCCCGAAGAGACCGGCAAGGCCCTGCACACAACGCGCGGTTCGTGTTCGTCACGGCGACATTGGCGATGGTCGTCAGACCGGGCTGACCGTACCGTCGCTCAGGCTCGAGTGCCCTTGACCACCGAGCTGTCCGGCTACGGGACCTTCGCCAAGAGCGTCCGCACATCCTCGATCGCCTCGCGGGCTGCCTTGTCCTCGGCACGCTGGCGGTCCTGCTCGAGCTCAGCCCGCTGACGCATTGCCACGGCTCTCCGGGCGGCCTCGGCGATCGACGCCGCCGTGTGGTCGAGCTCGGCGAACATCGAGTTCTCAAACCGGCGCCGAGCCGCATCGAGTCGCTGCGCCAGGTCCGAGCGGGCCCGCCCGGAATGCTTCTCGAGCTCGTTGCCGAGCCGTCGAAGTGCCCTCTGGAGAATCATTCGACAAGCGGCACGCCGGGGCAGGATGAACGGGATGAGGCGGGCCACGGTCTCGCCCGGCGCGTCGACCCGCATCACGAGAGAGAAGAAGCGCTCTCTCTCCTCGCTCACGTCGCCGACGCCCACCTGCGGCAAGGACACCTCGAAGAGGTTCGACGCGAGCGTTCGCAGCTCGTTCACCCGTGCCTCGGTCTTGGCGCGCAATCGCTCGGCAAGCTCGCGCCAGGCGAGGTCCACGACCTGGGTCTCGTTCTTGCGCACCTGCTCGAAACCCTCCTCGATCGCCTGGGTGACGAGCTGGTGGAGCTCGTCCTCCAGCCGCCGTACGCAAGCGGACTCCGCGAGGTTCTGCATCCTCGGTGCCCAGTCGGCCTCGACCAGGCGAGCGAGGTCGGAGAGGTCAGAAGCGACGCGCTCGGCGAGAGCGGCAATGTCGCGGGCAAACAGCAGTCGCTCATTGGCGAAGGCTCGTCCTTCCTCTGAGGCGGCCAGGTGGAATTGCTCAGCCCGCTCGGCGAGCGTCTCGACGTCGAGCTCGAGGGCTGCCTCCGTCAGGTCGATTGCCTCCGCGAGGTCGTTGGCGAGACGGGCGAGCTCGTTGCGCGCCGTCTCCAGTCCGGCTGCGGCCATGTCGGTCCTCGCGAAGCGCGACAGCTCCGCCTCGAAGGCCGCGAACTCCCCTGCCTCGGCTCCCGGTTCCCTCCCGGACTGGCGGGCTTTCAGAGCAGGAAGGGCAGCCAGGCAGAAGAGCCGTTCGGGTCGGCCGAGGCTTGCCGTGAGCGCCTCGGAGATGAACCGCCTCATCTGGCTCAGCTCGTCGCTGCTCAGATGGTCGATCTTGTTGAGGACGAAGAAGGTCGGTGCCCTCTGCTCGGCGAGACTCTCCAGCAGAGTCCGCTCCCGCTCGGAGAACGGTGCGTCCGCCGATAGCACGACCACGGCGGCGTCGGTCTCCTTGAGCGCCAAGCCTGCGACGAGGTCGCTATGGGCGTGGATCGAGCCGATGCCGGGCGTATCGACCAGGACGAGCCCCGAAGCGAGAAGCCGCGCCTCGCGCCGCACCTCGACCCGGGCGACCTGGCGCTTGTTTGCCGGGTTTCGCGACTCTGTGACGAAGTCGGCGAGATCCTCCTTGCTGCCAAGGAGCTGCCGTGTCCCGTCAAAGTGGACGACCGCCGTCGCGGGCGGACCGAACGAGATCTCGGTAGGGACCGCAGTGACCGGGATGACGCCGGTCGGCAACAGTGGCTCGCCGATGAGCGCGTCGAGCAGCGTCGACTTGCCGCGTTTGAACTCACCCAGCACCGAGACGTGGAAGCGACGAGCTGCAAGGCGCTCGGCGAGGCGCTCGGCACGACGGACGACCTCGTCGTGGCCCGCTCCGGCCGCCTTCGCGAGCGCGACGCAGGCTTGCTGCAGCTCGTCCCGCTGATGGTCTCGCTCTGACATGACAGCCTCCGGTCGCGTGGTCAGCTTCCGAGGAGCCATCAGCCACGAAGGCGGTTCTAAGGCGAGCTCCATCGCCACGTTCACGATATACCGACCACGCCAGTGGCTCCTGCCTCGCTGGACGACCTATGACATGCCACGTGTCGGCCGCAGGCAAGCAACTCTGATTGGGCACCGCGTCGGAATGGGCGATTACAGCCCCAGCGTGAGTAGCTCGCCAGCGAGTTGCGAGGAGACCGATGGTCCGACCTGAGGGCTTCAGCCTGCGAGTTCCGGCGGCGTCAGTCGGCCAGCCCATAAGGCAGCGGTTCGGCCACCTCGATCTCGATGAGGCGGTTGTACTTCGCCACCCGCTCTCCACGGGCCGGTGCACCGGTCTTCATGTGACCGCAGCCCGTGCCGACCGCCAGATCGGCAATGAAGGCATCCTCGGTTTCGCCCGAACGGTGCGAGACGAACTGCGCGTACCCTGCCTCTCGACAGATCCGCATCGCCTCGAGCGTCTCGGTGACCGTGCCGATCTGGTTGAGCTTTATGAGTGATGCGTTCGCCACCTTGCGGGCAATCGCCTCGGCGATGATGGCGGGATTGGTGCAGAAGATGTCGTCGCCAACGATCTCGAGTCGGTCACCGAGGCGTTCCGTGAGGCGAAGCCAGCCGTCCCAGTCCGACTCAGCGAGGCCGTCCTCCACCAGCCAGATCGGGTAGCGGTCGGTCATCTCGACGTAACGGTCGATCATGTCCTCGCTCGATAGGGTCTCCCCAGCCACGTGGTAGCTGCCGTCTCGGAAGAATTCGCTCGCAGCCGGGTCGAGAGCGATCGCCACGGCTTCGCGACCGGGCCGGTAGCCGGCCTGGTTGATCGCCTGAACGATCAAGCCGAGGACCTCCTCGGGTTCATCGATCTCCGGAGCGAAGCCTCCTTCGTCGCCGAGGCCCGTCGCGAACCCCTTGCCCGTCAGCAGCTTCCGCAGCGCCGTATAGACCTCGGCGCCGGCCCGCACGGCTTCCGCAATGCTCGGAGCGCCGATCGGAGCCACCATGAACTCTTGAAAGTCCAGCTTGTTCGGCGCGTGGGCCCCGCCGTTGAGGACGTTGAAGTGCGGAACCGGGAGCCGCGGCGTCACCCCAGAGGGGTTGAGCGCACGCCACAACGGCACTCCGGCGGCCATGGCCATCGCCCGGACGGCAGCCATCGACACCCCGACGGTGGCGTTGGCTCCGAGCCGAGCCTTGTTCTCGGTGCCGTCGAGCTCGATCAGGGTGTGGTCCAGCTCCGCGATATCAGCAAACATCCGTCCACTGATCGCCTCGGCAATCTCACCGTTGACGTTGCCGACAGCTCCGAGAACGCCTTTGCCACCGAAGCGAGCCGGGTCGCCATCCCGGAGCTCTACTGCCTCCCGCGTGCCGGTCGATGCGCCGGAGGGTACGCCTGCGCGCGCAACGATGCCGTCGCCGAGCGTCACCGTGACCGCCAGGGTCGGGTTACCCCGGGAGTCGAGAATCTCCACGGCTTTGACACCTGAAACAGTTACGCCCATCTTCGGCTCTCCTTCGATTCCGACTAGTCGCGCAGCGCGCGCGGCGACTTCGCGAGTGTCGCCTACGGGAGAAGGTATCGGCAAGCCGGGTCGTCCGCGAGCGGGTCGCCGGTGGCCGCGTAGGCCCGCGCCCTCGACCCGCCGCATTCGTCGGCGTACTCGCAGCGCCCGCAGCGCCCGGGGAACTCGGCATTCCGGATCGCCCTCAACACAGGGTCTTCGCGATAGATCTCGAGCACGCCCTTGTCGCGCACCGATCCGAGCGAAAGGGGCAGGAAACCGGCCGGGTACACCCGACCGTCGTGGGCCACGAACACGATGCCCTTGCCATCACGGGTCGCAGCAGTCGGCGCCAGCACCGGGGAGGTCGGCTCGCCCATTTGTTCGTGCAAGCGCGCACGTAGCTCCCGGTAGAGCGGCCCGAGCCGGAATTCGACTACCGGGTCGATGCTTGCGTCGGGCCGCTTGGACCGCCAGTCGCGCACCCGGCGAAAGAATGGCGCCTCCACGGTCCGCACCGTCATCCCGTACTGCGCGGCGTCCACGAGGAAGTGACAGACGTCCTCGTACTCGTCGCCCTCGATCTCGGCGATCGCGTCTCCGCGTCCCACGCTGATGAGAAAGAACACCTCCCAGGTCCGTACCCCGTGGTGGACGAGCAGCGCCGCTATGTCCGCCAGCTCCCGGACGTTCTGCGCCATGACGGCGGAGTTGACCTGCACCTCGAATCCGTGCTCTTTGAGCAGGCCGATAGCGCGGATCGTGTCGGCGAAGTGACCGGGGACCTGGCGAACCTGATCGTGGGTCTCGGCGACTGCCCCGTCCAGGCTGAGCGACGCGGTGCGCACTCCATTGGCATGCAGCATCGAGAGCGTGGCGGGGTTCAGGCTGGGGGAGACCGAGGGCGAGATGGCGACCGGCACGCCCGAGCTCTGCGCGTACGCGGTCAGTTCGCCGAGGTCGCGACGTTGCAGGCAGTCACCACCGGTCAGGATCAGGACCGGGGTCGGACCTGGGACACCTGCGAGCTCGTCGATGATGGCCTTGCCCTCTTCGGTGCTGAGCTCGTCCGATGCCGGGTCGCGTTGCGCGACCGCCCGGCAGTGAACGCACGCAAGTGGGCAGGCCTTGGTCGTCTCCCAGAAGACCAGGCGGGGCGCGCGATCGAAAGACGTGGCCCGGCGGGCCCGCGGTTCAGGCACTGACTGGCCTGCGACCGCCGGATCTGTCATCCGCCCCCCGTTTCAGTGGCCGGCGCCTCATCGTCCGACCCAGCTTCCAGTTTGCCCGATCTACAGCACAGTGTCGTTGCAGCGCTCCAGCGACGCCGGGAGCTCAGGCGATCCGCTCGAGGCGATCCCGGAACGATTCGGCACTCTTGCGCAACGGTCCCCGGTGGAGATCTCCGCCGACCAGGATGGCGACGTCATTGCCGTAGAAAGCTGCAACCTCCGGCACGTGCTCGAGGGTCATGCCGCCGCCCGGCGCAGGAATCGTCTCCGACAGGGAGCCAAGACCAGCACGGCAGTGCTCGGCGATGCTCGAGCAGTCCTCTCTCGAGAAGCTGAACCTGCCTCCTGAATGGGGGAAGACCGACAAGTCGGCACCTGCCAGCCGCGGCAGGCTTCCGAAGACGAGACCGGGCGCGATGCCTTCGCTCTCGTCGAGGACCAACGCTCCGAGCATCGAGGGATGAGCCATTATCGGAACGCAGCCGGGAGAGCGTGAAGCCAGGTAGCGGATGACGTCGTAGCCGCCGATCCCCGGCAGCACGAGCAATCCTCCCGCACCCGACTCGAGCGCGAGATCGACCCTTGCATCCAGCTCGTCGACCGGAGCGTTCACGCAGGGCATGTACAGCGCGCGCGTCCCGTACCGGTCATTTGCGGCGCGAACCGCGTCACCACAGCGCGCCACCCGCTCGGAGAACGGTGCGTACGGCTGGTTCGCGAGCCCGTGGTCGTCCTTGATGATGTCCACACCCCCCGCGGCGCACTCGAACACCATTTCCGCGAACACCTCGGCCGAGGTGCCCATCGGCTTGATCGCCGTCGCGAGCAGCGGACGGCTGTCGGCTCCGAGCAGCTCCCGGATCCCGGCGGTGCCAAAGCGCGGCCCGGAGAAACGCTGAAGCAACGAGTCGGGAACGCTCACGTCGACAAGGCGGACTCCCGGCCACATTGAGCAGTTGCCGAAAAGGACATTGATCAGCTGAGGTAGCTCCCAGCCCGTCACCTCGACCGAATAGCTGATTGCCACGTCGTGGCAACCTTCGCCGATCGCCTCGATTCCTTCGACCCGGCCGATGACATTCTCGTTGATTTCCGGGTCCGTCACGAGCTCGGCGGGAAACTCTATCGTCTCTTCGACCGTGAGGGCACGGGCGATCACCTCGACCTGTTCGGCCGTGCCGTGCAGTTGATAGTACGCATACAACCGACCGCTGTCCGAGCCGCCTTCCCGAACCTTCATCGCAACGTCAGCCCTCTTTGCTCACGATCGTTTCCGCGTGTGAGCGGCGGCCGGCACCGGCATCGACGACAGGGCACAGGTTCAAGACCATCACCGCGACCTCTCCCCCGCGCGCTGGCGCGCTTCGTGGAAGCGAGCCACTGCTTGCGCGTAGTACGACACCCCTGCGACCAGCCCGATACTCGCATATGCGGTGCACTCGCCCGTGCTGACATATCCGAGCGCAGTGCGCTCGAGCTCGGCAGCGAAATCGGCGTGCGGGAGGCGGCGAATATCAAATGACGACAGCCGATCGGCGACTTCGCGCTCGAGATCTGGGTTCCACGACGACATCTCGTCTGCGACGATCGCGCTCTCTGTCACGACCTCGGGGAGGACGGCGTCGAGGACCTCGATCATGGACGGGACACCGGCCACGAGCGCAAGGTCGATGCGCAAGGCGTGCCGCGGAATCTTCAGCCCGGCGTCCGCGAGCACGATCACGTCGCCGTGGCCTGCCCTCGCGAGCAGCTCGACCAAGCCGGGATGGAGGATTCCGCTTGGTCTCACAGCGCTTCCGCCTTCTCTGTCGATGGTGCACCCTCGCTCTCCGCGGCGCGCTCGAGCTCGATCCCGAATCGTTCACCGGTGAGCCGTTCGACCGCGTCAACCACGTGTCGTGCGGAGAGACCGTAGTACTCGAGAAGGTACGGAAGACTCCCGCCGTGCGCGTAGGTGTCATACAAGCCCATCCGTACGAGGCGGTGGCCGATGGCCTGTTCGGCCATGAGCTCCGCGAGCGACGAACCGAGCCCCCCCGTGACGAGATGGTTCTCGAGTGAGATCACACCGCGCCGCGCCGCGCCGACTGCCTCGAGCACGGCCGGATCGGTGAAGGGCTTGAGCGTCGACACGTGAACGTGGCCGATCGAGAGGCCCTTCGCACGAAGCGCCGCCACGGCAGGCATCGCCTCGCCGGTGCAGACGCTCGAGGTGAACAGGCACACGTCGTCCCCGGACTCGAGCACGCGAGCCCGGCCGAGCTCCAGTGGCTCTCGGAACAGGCGTGGGACACGCCCGCGAAGGATGCGGCAGTAGACGGGCCCGTCGACGTCCTCGGTCGCGTCGAGCACGCTTTCGACGTCGGTTGCGTCCCCGCAGTCGACCACGGTCATGTTCGGAAGGACTCTCATCAGCGCGATGTCGTCGATGGCCTGGTGCGTAACGCCACCGGGTGTCGTGAGCCCGGGAAGAAAGCCCATCAAGTGCACCCGCAGATTCGGATAGGCGATCGACATCGCCACCTGGTCGTACGGGCGCCGCGTGACGAACACCGCAAAGGTGTGCACATAGGGGAGAAGGCCCTCCCGGGCGAGACCGCCGGCAACGCCCATCATGGCTTGCTCGCTCAGTCCGCAGGAGATGAACCGATCCGGACAGACCTTCTTGAAGTCGTCGATCTCAACAGAGTTCGTCAGATCGGCCGAAAGGCAGAGAACCTCTCGACGGTTCCGGGCGAACTCGACAAAGCTCGCCGCGTACGGACGGCTGACCTGTTCGATCGCACTCATGAGCGCGCGTCCTCTGCACTGAGGCGGAGATCCCTCAGGGCGAGCTCCGCCTCTCCGGGGCGGAAGCGGACGTAGTGCTTGTTGGCGCGCGATTCGAGACTTGGGATACCCCTCCAGGAACAGGTTCTCGCGATCACGAAAAGCGGCTTTCCGTGGGACGGTTCCAACGCGGGCGCGACCAGTGCGTCCGAATCGTGGCCGTCGACTTCGTGGACCTTCCAACCGAAGGAACGCACGCGCTCGGCGATCGGCTCGACCTCGTGCACGGCGTAAATGGGTCCATCGCACTGGCTACCGTTCGCGTCGAGATACACGCCGAGGTGGTCCAGACCATGGTGTGCAGCAAGAGAGAGGGCCTCCCAGGTCTGGCCCTCTTGAAGCTCCCCGTCGGACATGTAGACCCAGACGCGGCCACGGTCACCACGCTCCTGGCGCGCTAGAGCGATCCCGAGGCCGATGGACAGTGCCTGTGCGAGCGAGCCGGTCGTCACCTCAATTCCCGGCGAATGCTCGGCTCCAATCTGCTCGACGGTCGAACCGTCACGATCGTAATGGTCGAGTGCATGCTCATCTAGACGGCCAACCTCGATCAAGGCCGCGTAGAGCCCGAGCGAGTAGTGGGTGCACGAGAGCAGGAACCGGTCGTTGTCGGGACCTCGCTCGCCGTTGTAGGCAGCTCCGCTGCCCGCCGGCCAGCCAGGGCCCGGCACACCGTCGAACTCCCGTGGAATGAGCGGCCCGACCGAGGGCCCGAGGTGCATCACCCGCAGGTACAGCGTCGCGAGCGTCTCGGCGGAACTGCATGCCTGGCAGAGGTATCCGCCGTTGTTCTCGATCGTGTGGAGGAGCACTCTGCGCCGTATCGCTGCAGCCACCCGATCCACATCGGCCTTGGTCGCTTGCACGGACATCGGTCAGCTTCCTCCTCTTGCCATGTGCGCGCTCGCGTCTGTGCCGCACGCGTGAGGCTTGCCGGCCAGCTCCCGTCGGCCAACCGGAGACCGCCGGCCACATCCGTGTGAGCCCAGTAGTCCGGAACGCCCGCGGCGCCGCGTCACGCGACAGCAAAGCCGACGATCGCTCATGGCCTCACGCCGTTCTCGAAAGCCCTCGGGATGCTCTCCGCGTAAGGTGGGCGAAGGACGCCGCGATCGGTGATGAACGCGGTGATGAGATCTGCCGGCGTCACGTCGAAGGCCGGGTTCCACACTGGCACGCTCGCGGCAACCTGTCGGCCGCCATAGCAGAGAACCTCACTGGCCGGCCGCTCCTCGATGACGATCTCGTTGCCGGAGCTGATATCCAAGTCGAACGTCGTCAATGGCCCGGCCACGTAGAAGGGAATCGCGTGCGCGTGAGCCACGACAGCGTGTGTGTAGGTGCCTATCTTGTTCGCCGTGTCACCGTTTCGCGCGACGCGGTCACATCCGACGACCACGGCCTCGACACGGCCGGATGCCATGACGGCGCCCGACATGCTGTCGGTCACGAGAGTCACTGGGATCCCGGCAGACGAGAGCTCCCAAGCGGTGAGGCGCGCGCCCTGGAGCAGCGGACGGGTCTCGCTCGCAAGAACCTCGACCGGCTCTCCTGCCGCCGCCTTTGCGTAGACAACGCCGAGAGCGGTACCCCACCCGCTTGTCGCAAGGCGACCGGTGTTGCAATGAGTCAGGATTCGGGTGACACCAGCGAGCTCCCTGCGCCCGTACTCACCGATCAGCCGACATGACTCGCGGCCTTCGGCTTGAATCGCGAGTGCCTCTTGCTCGGCTCGCTCGATCATCTCTTCGGCCGAATCCGCGTCCGCGGTCGCGGCGGCGGTGCGCTGCACCGCCCGAGGGAGGTCGACCGCCGTCGGACGCGCCGCAGCGATCCTCACTGCAACCGATTCGAGGGTCTCGCGCGCGGAGCACACGGTGCCCAGCCTCGTGCCCTGCAGGCCGAGAACGACGCCGAAGGCGCCACACACACCAATCGCCGGCGCCCCGCGGACAACCAGTCGGCGGATCGCATCCACGACTCCTTCGACGGTGTCGATCCTTCGGAGCTCCTCGCGCCCGGGCAACAGGGTCTGGTCGATGACCTCGATATGGTCGCCGAACCACTCGACCGAGAGGCGAAGCTTTGACGCCTCGGTCACAGCGCAAGTCCGATCAGGTCGTCCGCCAGATCGACCAGCTCACCTACGGAAGCGATCTTGTCGCGCTCGGACGCGAGCTTTCGCGCGAGACGCAACAGCGCCCGCACCGCGACGGCCCGCTCCCGCTCGGGAAGCGATTCGATGTCGGAGACGTGAGCAAGACCAATCGTGCGTCTGCAGAGCTCTGCAGCCGTCATGCCAACCGCGTCGCGATGGACCTTCTGCAGCCAGCTTTCCAGATAGGCATCGCTGAACACGCGCGGGTCGACTCGGTCTGGCCACAACGCTCGCATCTCTTCGGCAAACCCGTTCCACGTCTGCGCCGGGAGCTGCCGAACGAATCTCGAAAGGTCATCATCACCGCGAACGCGCGCTCGAGCGAGGGCGAAGAGGTAGTTGCCGAGAAGGCAGCTCAGATCAAAGCCGACCGGACCATAGAAGCCAAACTCGCAATCGAACGCACGCTCCTCGCCGTCAGGCCGCACCATGACGCTCCCGGTGTGAAGGTCACCGTGGATCAAGGCCTCCGCTTCGGTCATGAAGGCGTACTTCATCTCTCCGATCACGGTGAGGAAGGCCTCGTCAGCTCGAAGTGAGGCGACCTCCCCCGCGAGCTCGGGCTGAAACCAATCGCGCTCTTCGGCGATGTAGGGCTCGGTGAAGACCAGGTCCTCGGTGATCTCGCACAGCGCGGGGTTGACGGCCTCGGCGACGCGAGCCTTCAGCTCCTTTGCTTCGACACCGAACAGCGAGGTTCCGAACGCGACCCGGGCTACATAGCGACCCATCGCACTTGCAGCGCCGGGATGGCGCTCACCGTTGTTGAGCGCGTTGCGCCACACCTGGAAACTGCTCAGATCCTCTATTGCAAGGACGTACTGCTCGTGACTGAAGTCGTAGAGCTTCGGCACGAGCTTCGGCGCGAGCCGACCGTGGACCTCGAGCACTCGTGCCTCCGCAGTCGTGCGCTCGGGAGTGAGAGGCCAGCTCGGCCCCGTCATCCGAACGTAGGGGAGGGCCTGCTTCAGCACGAGGCTTGCACCGGCTTGGTCCCGCACGATGAAGATGAGGTTCAAATTGCCGTCACCGACCTCGCGGACCTCGAGTCCGGAGTCGGTGTCCAGCAATCCGGACAGTGAGGGTCGCGAGTCGAGGTACCTGGCCACCGATTCCGGCGCGAGCAGTTCGTAATTGGAGTCTCTCGAGGTCATGGTCACTCAATGGCGCCGAAGGTCTCGTTATCACTCTTTACCCGCCGGCAGCCGTACCGACAGCCGGTCACATCAGCGCCGCAACCAGGGTCGCAACCAGCCCCTCGGACTCTCCTGCTTCGCATCTCAGCCCTCCCAAGAGCTAGCCGGGCACGTGCACAAAGACTAATGGCAGCAAGACGGCGGGTCGATCGCCGTAGGCAGCCCCTTCGTTGTGTGCCTGCCGCCACGACATCTTCACCGCGGAGCGGGATCGTGCCAGCCGTCACATGCCGACATTCGGGAGAAGCCTCATGGTCGATCGCCCGATGGTGGACTTCCCACGACCGGACTGCCCGCCACTTCGACTCAATCGCTCTCATCGGCATGCAAGGAGACGCCGTCGACGGCCACGACGGTAGACGCCGAAGCCCGAACCCAGTCAGTAGTGTCCCGGTTTCGAGAACGTACTTGGATAGCGGGTCCC
>PLIM01000143.1 GCA_003139355.1 Acidimicrobiaceae bacterium
TCGACGCGTCGCAGGGCATCGAGGCCCAGACGCTCGCCAACTGCTACCTCGCGCTCGAACACGATCTCGAGATCGTCGCCGCCCTGAACAAGATCGACCTGCCAGCCGCGGATCCGGACCGGTACGCCGATGAGATCGAGCGCGTGCTCGGCCTTCCTGGCGACCAGATCCTGCGGATCTCCGCTAAGACGGGCGCCGGTGTCGCCGAGCTGCTCGACGAGGTCGTCCGCCGGATCCCGGCCCCGACGGGCGATCCGGGAGATCCGCTCCGTGCGTTGCTTTTCGATTCCTACTACGACCAGTACCGGGGGGTAGTGAGCGCAGTGCGCGTGGTGGACGGCACGATGCGCTCGGGAGCCCGGCTACGTTTCCTGCAGACCGGTGCCACTCACGAGGTCGAAGAGGTCGGCATCCGCACGCCGGCACTTCTCGAGGTCGACGCGCTTGGCCCGGGCGAGGTGGGCTATCTGATCGCGGGCATCAAGGACGTTGGTGAAGCGCGCGTCGGCGAGACCGTCACCGAGGCCTCACGTCCGGCGTCAAAGCCGCTCGAGGGCTACCTGAACCCGAAGCCGATGGTGTTCTGCGGTCTTTACCCGATCGACGGCGACGAATTCCCGGATCTGCGCGACGCGCTCGAGAAGCTCAAGCTGAACGACTCCAGCGTGACCTACGAACCCGAGACAAGCGCCGCGCTCGGTTTCGGCTTCCGCTGCGGGTTCCTCGGGTTGCTGCACATGGAAATCGTCCGTGAGCGGCTCGAACGCGAGTTCGACCTCTCGCTGATCTCCACGGCTCCATCGGTCGAGTACATAGCCCACCTCACCAACGGCGGGATCCTGCCCGTCGACAATCCCTCGGCGATGCCAGAACCGCAGTTCATCGACCACATTGACGAGCCCTTACTGAAGCTCACGATCATCAGCCCGGCCGAGTACACAGGCACGATCATGGACCTTTGCCAGACACGTCGAGGCCGGATGGAGAAGATGGATTACCTCTCGCCCGACCGCGTCGAGCTCATCTACGAGCTCCCGCTCGCGGAAGTCGTGCTCGACTTCTTCGACGTACTGAAGAGCCGGACCAAGGGCTACGCGAGCCTCGACTACGAGCCAGCTGGGACCCAGACCGACAACCTCGTCAAGGTTGACGTTCTTCTCGCCGGCCAGCACGTCGACGCCTTTTCAACGATCGTGCACCGCTCCAAGGCCGAGGACTACGGGCGCAAGATGACCGCCAAGCTGCGCGAGCTCATTCCTCGGCAGCTCTTCGACGTGCCTATCCAAGCGGCGATCGGTGGACGCATCGTCGCCCGCGAGACGGTCAAGGCCAAGCGGAAGGACGTCCTCGCAAAGTGCTACGGCGGCGACATCACGCGAAAGCGCAAGCTCCTCGAGAAGCAGAAGGAAGGCAAGAAACGGATGAAGTCGATCGGGCGCGTCGAAATCCCCCAAGAGGCTTTCATCAGCGCGCTGACGCTGGAGGAATGACCGCCCGGTGCGGCACGACAACCCAGCACCCACATCGGACGACTCAGCAGAGGTGGCGTTGCCGTCGCAGGAGGACGTCCCAAGTAGAATCCCAAACTAGGAGCCTCTGAGATGCCTACCCGCAACGACCACGACCGCGACCAGCTCGACGATCGCAAGGCGGCGATCCTGAAGTCCGTCGTGACCGGCTACGTCGAGACAGCTCAACCGGTGGCGTCGTCGCAGGTCGCACGCGACTCGGTGATCGAGGTCTCGCCGGCGACGGTCCGGGCCGACATGGCAGCGCTCGAGCGGGAGGGGTACCTGACCCATCCGCACACCAGCGCCGGACGCATCCCCACAGACAAGGGCTACCGGTTCTTCGTAGATCACCTGGGCAACCCGCAGCCGCTCGCACAGGCCGAGCACGAACAGGTACAGGTCTTCTTCTCGAAGGCGCATGGTGAGCTGGAGCGAGTGCTCCGGGACACTTCGCGGCTGCTCGCCCAACTCACCGACTGCGCCGGTGTAGTCGTGAGCCCGGCCCATCAGGCGCTCGTGGTTCGCTCGGCCCTGATCGCACGGCTCTCGGCGCACACCGCGATGGCGGTAGCGGTTCTCTCCAACGGCGTCGTCGAGAAACGGACGATCAGCCTCCGGAAGGATGTCCCCGACGCCGTGTTGTCGTCGGCGAGCACCGTCTTGCAGCAACGCCTCTCCGGCAGCCCGCTCGGGCTTGTTCCTCCTGATAGTCCGAGTGGCGATTCCGACGTTGACGACCTGGTCAGGATCTGTGTGGGTGCCCTCGAGGACGGGAAGGCAGCTGGAAGCGACGACCAGGTCTTCGTAGGCGGCGCCGCGTTCATGGCCGAACGTTTCGATGCGATCGACCAGGTCCGAGCCGTGCTCGGGATCCTCGAGCAGTCCTACGTCGTTGTGACGTTGCTGCGCGATGTGCTCGCCCAGGGAGAGTCAGTCTCGATCGGCTCAGAGCACGCCGGCATCGAGTCCCTGGCCGAGTGCTCGCTCGTCGTCGCGCCCTACGAGTCAGACGGCGTCGCTCTCGGCACCATCGGCGTGCTCGGGCCGACCCGGATGAACTATGAGCACGCGCTCGCCGCGGTCGCAGTCGTAGGTCAGCGGCTCACGCGAGAGCTTCGCGGGGGTTGACAGTGTCGATGACCCAGGACTTCTACGAGCTGCTGGGCGTCCCGCGCTCGGCGTCTGAGGACGAGCTCAAGCGGGCCTACCGCCGGCTCGCCCGTGAGCTGCACCCAGACGCCAACCCCGGGGACGCGGAGTCCGAGGCCCGCTTCAAGCAGATCACCGTCGCCTATGAGACCCTGCGCGATCCTGAGCGCCGCCGGCGATATGACATGTTCGGGCCCGAAGCCGTGAGGGGCACGGGCGCAGGCGCAGGCGCCGGAGACCCGTTCGGTTTCGGCGGCGGCCTCGGCGACCTGTTCGACGTCTTCTTCAATCAAGGCTTCGGGGCAACTGGATCGCGCGGCGCACAACGTCAGGGCGCCGATGCCGAGATCGTGGTGCAGATCGGACTCGCAGAGGCTGTCTTCGGCACTCGCCGTGACGTGAACCTCAAAGCACCAGTGCCTTGCACGACCTGTGCGGGCAGTGGTGCCCGCGCGGGGACGAGCGCGAGCACCTGCCCGGACTGCCGTGGCTCGGGCCAGATCCAGCGAGTGCGCCAGTCGATCCTCGGGCAGATGATGACGGCGACGCCGTGCGGGCGCTGCGGCGGCCTGGGCAAGGTCGTGGCCTCTCCCTGCCCCGACTGCCGTGGCGAGGGCAGGAGATTAGAGGACCGGACGCTCACCGTCGAGATACCTCCGGGCGTTGACGACGGCGCGACCCTACGTATCGTCGGCGCAGGTGCAGCAGCACTGCGGGGCGGGGCGTCCGGGGATCTCTACGTGCATCTCCGCGTGGAGGCGGACAGCCGCTTTGAGCGGTCGGGCACGGACCTGCTCACGACACTGCACCTGTCGGTTGCCCAAGCCGCGCTCGGCACAGAGGCCGAGCTGGACACGCTCGATGGGCCCTATCTCCTTTCGGTCCCGGCGGGAGTGCAGACCGGCCGCGTCCTCAAGATCGCCGGCCACGGTGTCCCCCGCCTTCGCGGCGGGCGACGAGGCGATCTTCTCGTCAGTGTCTTCGTCGACACGCCTCTCAAGCTGTCGAAAGAAGAGGACGAGCTCCTGCGCAAGCTTGCGGAGCTCCGTAACGAACAGGTCCAGCCGCCGGACCCAAGCCTGTTCTCCCGCCTCCGTTCTGCTTTCGGCTGAGCGTGGCTCCCTGCGCCCCCGACGCGAAGCTCCGGGCCGCCGCCACACTGGTCTTCGTCGAGGATCTGGACTCCCTCAGCCTCTGCGAAGACGACGCCCACCACCTCGGCGAAGTCCTGCGCTTGAGGCCAGGTGAGGCGGTTGCTGCGGGCGACGGGGCCGGCTCATGGAGGATCTGCTCGTTCACTGGGCCTAAGGCCCCGGTCCGCGGACGGGCGGGAGGATCCATTGCCAAGGCCAGCCGCTTCGGGCTCGAGGTTGCCGGCCCGGTCCACCACATGGAGCGCCCGTTGCCGATACTCGAGGTTGGCTTCTCGTGGGCCAAGGCGGAGCGCACCGAGTGGGCGGTCGCCAAGTTGGTCGAGCTGGGCCTGGACTTCCTGACTCCGCTCATGACCGACAGGACGGTCGTGCGTCCCGACCGGGACGGGGCAACCCGCCGTGAGGCGCGGCTCCGCAAGATCGTCCGGGAGGCGGCGATGCAGTCGCGGCGGCCGTTCCTCCCAGAGATCGGCACCAGCCAGAGCGTCGACGCAGTCCTCGGACGCTCGCCCGCATCGAACATCGCGTTGGCCGAACCGGGCGGCAGCCCGATCTCGCTTCAGACCCCGATCGTGCTGGTCGGTCCGGAAGGTGGCTGGTCTCCCCGGGAGCTCGCGCTTGTCGACAACAAGGTTTCGCTCGGAGACGGCGTTTTGCGGGTCGAGACTGCCGCGATGGCCGCGGGCGTGCTGCTGACGGCGCTACGGAGCGTGGCCATGACACCACCACGGTAAGAGGAGCCGGCAGCCTTGAGGCGGCCCTCCAGCGGCCTTGCAGCAGCCTTGCAGCAGCCGCGGCCGGTGCCTGGCGATCGAGCGTCCTTGCAGGATGCAGCCATCAAGAGCAACACTTGAGGAGTGGGCCCAGACCCGGTGGCTACCGGGGCGGGTCCAGCGTTCTGGCACAGCCCAAGCGGGAACCCCTTTCGGGCTGACGGTGTCCGAGCGCAAGAGCGCGGCGACACCGACCGGAGAGTGACCGGAATGACCCCAAGCCAGATCCCAGAAGGAGTCGACCCGGAGTACGCGGCCGCCGTGGGTGCTCGGCTGCGCGCTGTGAGACGTCAGAAGCGATTGTCCCTTCAGGCGGTCGAGAAGGCCTCCAGGCTGGAGTTCAAGGCGTCGGTGCTCGGCGCCTACGAACGAGGCGAGCGGACGATCTCAGTGCCGCGGCTTCAGCGGCTGGCGAGGCTGTACCGCGTGCCCGTGGACCAGCTGCTCCCGCCCGATGCAACCGAGCCTCCCGGTGCCACTCGTGGCGTTGCCCACCACGGCGATGGCGAGAACCCGGACTCACCGGGCAGATCCTTCAAGATCGCCGTCGACTTGTTGCGCCTCTCGGAAGTGCAGGGTCCAGAACGCGAACTGCTCCGGCGCTACCTCGCCTCGGTACAGGTCCAGCGCCAGGACTTCAACGGTGAGGTCCTGACCATCCGGTCCGAGGACCTACGGGTCATGGCTTCCATGCTCGGACAGAACCTCGCGACCCTCCTCAAACGGTTGGATGAGCTCGGCGTACTTCGAGGGTGAGCCCAACGCCGGTGCCGGGCACACCCTCGGGCTGTACGTGCACGTGCCGTTCTGCGCGCGCCGCTGTGACTACTGCGCCTTCGCCTCATGGACAGACCTGCACCACCTGTCGGTGGCCTACACCGACGCGTGCCTGACGCAGCTCTATCGCGCCTACGACGAAGGCCTCGGGCCCGCGGCGACGGTCTTCTTCGGCGGTGGAACCCCCTCCCAGCTCCCCGGAGACGAGCTCGCCAGGTTGCTCGGCGGCGTCCGCCGCCAGGAGGGGGCCGAGGTTACCGTCGAGTGCAATCCGGAGGACGTCACCGTTGCTCTCCTGCGTACATACGCTACGGCGGGCGTGACTCGCATCTCGCTCGGAGTGCAGTCGCTCGCGCCTCATGTCCTGGCGAGCCTCGGACGCCGGCACAGCCCCGACACCGTGCCGCGTGCCGTTGCTGCCATTGGCGAGGTCGGCTTCAGATCCTTCAACGTCGATCTCATCTACGGCGCAAGAGGGGAGACCGACGACGACTGGGCGGCCACGCTCGAGGGAGTGCTCGGCCTCGACCCCCCGCCACCGCATGTGAGTGCTTACGCGCTCCAGCCAGAGCCGGGCACGGCGTTATGGCGCGACCCGGATCGCCACCCTGACGACGACGTCCAGGCCCGACGCTACGAAACTGCCGACGGGGTGCTCGAGGCCGCCGGCCTGCCCTGGTACGAGATCTCAAACTGGTCGCGCCAGGGCCACGAGTGTCGTCACAACCAGAACTACTGGCGACAGGGCGAGTACCTCGGCGTGGGAGGCGCGGCCCACAGCCACCTCACCGGCCGCAGGTTCTGGAACATCCGGACCCCCGAGCGCTACATGGCGGCTATCGCTGCCGGCCATTCGGCGGTCGCCGGCGAAGAACGCCTGGAGCCCGACCAGCGCCTCCTCGAAGCGCTCGAGCTGGCGGTGCGCACCCGCGAAGGCGTCGACACGGCCGCGCTGGCCGACGACGAGGCGCTGATGGGACTCGTGGATCGCGACACCGGCCGCGCCGTGCTCAGCCTTCGGGGCCGGCTGCTCGGGAACGAAGTCGCGTGCCGGCTTCGGGTCCCGGTACGGACCGCCTGAATCAACTACCAGGAAACACGCTGCCGCTACGCTTTGTCCGTGGCCGAACCCATCCGATGGATGAGCACGAGGGGAGCGTCCGACTACCTCGGTGTCAACCTGCGAACGCTCTACCGGTTCATCGACGAGGGTGACCTGGCGGCGTACAGGTTCGGACGCGTCATCCGCCTGAAGGAGGACGACGTCGTCGATTTCGTCGAGCGGTCCCGCATCGCTCCGGGCAGCCTCGAGCACCTCCTCGCCCTCGGCGAGCGGTCCCGCATCGCCCGGAACGACGTCGAGCACCTCTATCCTGATCCGATCCGAGTCGACGGTCGCTAGGAATCGGCAGCGCCTGTGGCCGACTGCCTCTTCTGCGCCATCGCTGCGGGCGTGGTCCCGTCGACCGAGGTTCTCTCCACCGATCTCGTCTACGCCTTCCGGGACTTGCACCCTGTTGCGCCGACGCATGTCCTCGTCGTTCCGAGAGAGCACATCGTCGACGCTGCGGACATCACTGCTGACCATGGGAGAGTGCTCGTGGAGATGTTCGACGTCGCCCGGCGGCTCGCGCGATCGGAAGGCCTCGCTGAACGCGGCTTTCGCCTGGTGCTGAACGTCGGCCCGGACTCCGGCAACAGCGTTCCCCATCTGCACCTCCACGTACTCGGTGGCCGCCGGCTCGGCTGGCCACCCGGCTGAGGTGCCCGGCTGCTCGAGTTGACGGCTTCCCGAGCCCGGCGCGCGTGCGAGAGAGAGCTCTAGGTGGCGGGCCGACCCGTTGGCGGCGGAGTGCCTGGTACCCTTCGTGCGAGAGCCAAGTGTCGTCCACC
>PLIM01000125.1 GCA_003139355.1 Acidimicrobiaceae bacterium
TATTCCGCCACTCCGACGTGGCCGCCGATCGGAGCTCAACGAGCTCCGAAGGCGCCTCGTACTGTACCGCACACACCCCCGGCGCTAGCCAACCGCACTTGCCGGCAGGCACTTGCGCGGCAGGTTCGCGCCTAGCTGTTCGCGGACGCCAGCTCCACCACCCAGTCTTCGGCGTCCCAGAGCGGGCCGGCTGAACCGGCGCTCTCGCTCACGTTCACGATGTCGGCCTGCTGCACAAGGCTCACCGGCGCCTGGAACAGTGGAAGCGTCGGAAGATCCTGAGTCAACAAGGTGTCCAACTTCGAGAGGAGCTGGTATTGCTTGTCCGCGTTGAGCTCACCCGTGATCTTTTCGAGATAGACCGCAACCTGAGGATCCTCGAGTCCCGTGACGTTCCGGGTCACTGCTCCTACCGAGGTAGCCCCGGGCTCGGTCCCCACCGGCGTCGGCAAGCTCCACGGCCAAGTGCCACCCGTCGTGAGACCTGGGGACCGCCCGACTGGACCACCCGGACCGACTACGAGCATGCCGAGATTCGGTGGGAACGAAATTCGCATCGGGAGCACCGGGTCGGTGTAGATGATTGAATCCCACGTCGGGAAGACGGGCATCACATAGGGAGCGAGCGCGAGCTGGTACCTCCCTTGAGGCAGCGCGGTCTTGAGAAGATCGTCAATCGGCACGTTGTGGATGATCAGCCCGACGCCGCAAGAGGCCCACTCGGCCTGAAGTTGCAGCTCTAGCGCGTCGATGACGCCGTTGCCTCGCGGACCTGTGATGGTCAGGGTGAGTGGGCTGCCGGTCCCATAGGCTCGCAGGACGCCGTACTCGTCGGGGGTGTAACCCAGCAACTTGAACAGGGCTGCCGCCCTGACAGGGTTGTACACCGTAGGCGACGCGGCTGGGGCACCCGGTACTTGCTGGCCTTGTGCAAAGACGCGACTGTCCGCGCCGACGGTGAGAGGGTCTTCGAGACCGACCGAATCTGCCACGAGCTGGTCACGGTCGGTGACAAGCGCGAGAGCCGTTCGCATGGGCCGGTTACCGACCACGGGGTCGTTCAGGTTGAAGACGAGCTGCCAGAGCACCGGCGACGGCGTGGTCGTCACCGAAAGTCCGCTGCCCGGCGCTTGGTCGCGAGCAATCGCGCCGTCAACCTGCGGGCTCGGTGTGACCTCCGCGATCGAGACGCTCCCGTTCTGCAGACCGGCCAGGGAGGCCCTGTCCGACCGCTCCACGAGAAACACGATGCTCTGCAAGTGAGCCGGCGTTCCCCAGTACCTGGCATTGCGCGTCAGGACCAACCGCTTGCCCGGTTCCATCGAGCTCACGATGAAGGGCCCGCCCGATATCACCTTCGAGCGGCGGAACCCGGCGAACGCGGAGACCCATCCGGCCCGTTGAGCCACATGAGCGGGAATGAGATTTGCAAAGAGCCCCTCCCAGTCCGAGTACGGGCTCTTGAACACGACCGTCACGGTCTTGCCGCCGTTGCTGCCCGAGATCGACTTGATGTCGCGGTAGCCGGCGAGGAGTCCGACCGATGCCAGCAGCGGAGAGGTCCGCAGCTGTTGCTGCCAGTTGTACTCGAAGTCCGCCGCACCGATCGGGTAGCCATCCGACCACGTCGCTTTCGGGTCGACCACGTAACTGACGGTCATAGGGCTGAGGCCGACCACTTCGGCACTGTCGATGAAGCCCGTCGTGTTCGCCAGGTACTCAGGGTCGATCACGAAGGCTTGGGGCCAGACCTGCTCCATCACCATCTCAGTCACGCTGTTGGCACCTGCCGGCGTTGACGGGTTGAAGTTCGTTGGCAAGTACGGCACTGCGACGGTGACCGTCCGACCCTTTGCGAACACCGAGCTGGATGGCGGTGCCTGGCTCGTCGGGCCAGCAGCCGGAGGCGACCCGCTGTTGCAGGCTGACGCGATGACGGCGACTCCTCCGAGGAGGGCGAGTGCGACCTGCTTCAGCTCCACCGAAGTGACAGGGCGACCGTGACAAGCGCGAAGACAAGCACGAACACCACGGTTATCCGGTCGAGGTTGCGCTCGGCAACCGTCGATCCGGCTGCAGCCGAGCCCGTGGAGGCTCCAAACATGTCCGAGAGCCCGCCACCTCGTCCGCTGTGGAGAAGCACGAGCAGAACGAGCCCCAAGGCGACGAGCAAGTCGACCACTACGAGAATGTCGGTCAGCACTTCGGGGAACCTCCTCTCGGCCGTCTTGCCGGGCAGCAGGTTACCACCGCCAGGAGCTGCCCCCGGGGTCGCCTGCCCATGTCGCTGACTGCTTGTCCTGGTGTAAGAGGGTAGTCCGCAGCCCTCAGCATCCCGACCTAGCGATCGACACGAACTTGTCTGCGTCGAGGCTTGCACCCCCGACCAGAAAGCCGTCGACGTCCGGGCAGGCGAGGAGCTCTACGGCATTGGCAGGTGTGACCGAGCCCCCGTACTGGACGAGCATCGAGCGCGAGACTTCGCCACCGAGCAGCTCCAGCTCACCACGGATCGCCGCCGACATCGCCTGGGCATCGTCCGGGCTCGCATTGAGGCCCGTCCCGATCGCCCAGACCGGCTCGTAGGCGACAACGATCGACCCGAGGGCTTCAGGGCCGCGATCCATGAGTGCGGCAGTGAGCTGACCGGACACCGTCGGCTCGGCCATTCCCGCTTCTCGTTGCGCAAGCGTCTCGCCCACGCAGAGGATCGGAGTCATCGCGTGCCGCAGCACCGCGTCCAACTTGAGCCTGACGACCTCGTCGGTCTCGCCGAACAGCGCCCGGCGCTCGGAGTGCCCGACGATCACGTAGCGAACATTGAGCTTCACCAGCATTTCGGCGCTCACCTCGCCGGTGTAGGCACCCCCGTCTTCGAAGTGGCAACTCTGCGCGCCAAGGGCAATAGGAACGTTGTCGGACTCGAGCGCGGTCTGCACCGATCGAAGGGACGTGAACGACGGATGCAGCGAGACGTCGGTCCCGTCCGGAAGCGGAGCGGCCCGAAGAAGCGCCGCGAGCTTCTGCACCACCTGGATCGCTTCGTAGTGCGTGTGGTGCATCTTCCAGTTGCCGCTGACCAGCACCCTGCGCCCACTGCCCTTGGTGCTCATGGGGCCGCGTTCGGGTTCATCGGCTCTTCATCAGCTGTCGGGGCCTCACGGCGCCTCCTAACGGGCATCAGATCTGGCATTTGGCGCGCCGCGAAGCGCAGCAAGGCCTGGGAGGTCGCCGAACTCGAGCAATTCGAGCGTGGCACCACCACCGGTGGACACGTGGTCGATCTTGTCCTCGAGCCCGAGCTGGGCCAGCGCAGCAGCGCTGTCTCCGCCGCCGACGACCGTGCGGCCAGGACATCGAGCCATCGCCTCCGCGATGGCTTTGGTCCCCTCGGCAAAACGGTCATCTTCGAACACGCCCATCGGGCCGTTCCAAAGGACTGTGCCCGCGGAGGCGATGACCTCTGCGAACAGCACGGCCGTGGCCGGCCCGATGTCGGCCCCGCGCCAGCCCTCGGGTATCTCCAACCCGAAGATCTCCACGTCGGGCCCCACCTCGTCACCGACGTTCGCCGTCTCTCCGGCACCGGCATCGCGCTCGATGCTGAGCTTTCGACCCGGAGCGAGCGCCTTGGAGTCGACAGGCAGCATCAGATGTCCAGGGGACTCGAGCAGCTCCCTGCAGGCGTCGAGATGAGTCGGATCTGTCAGGGAAGCGCCGACCGAGTGGCCGAGCGCTTGGAGGAACGTGAACGACATTCCCCCGCCGACGAGCACAGTGTCGGCTCGCGCGGTGAGAGAGCGCAGGACACCGAGCTTGTCCTTCACCTTGGCGCCGCCGAGAATCACGACAAACGGCCTTGCGGGCGCGTCGAGCAAGGCCGTGAGAACCTCGACCTCGCGTGCCAGCAGGCGCCCGGCCGCCGACGGCAGGTACTTGGGCGGGCCCACCACAGAGGCGTGTGCCCGATGTGAGCTGCCGAACGCGTCGTTCACGTAAGCGTCGTGGCCTTTGACCAGCTCCAGGACGAAGGCCGGGTCGTTGGCCTCCTCGCCTGGCGAGAAGCGAAGGTTGTCCAGCAGCTCCACGCCGCCGATCAGCTCGTCGAGTCGCGACCTGACCGGTGCCATGTCGAACTTGGGGTCAACTTTGCCCTTGGGACGGCCGAGGTGGCTGCAGGCGGTGATGTGAGCTCCGTGGTCGCGCAGCCAGGAGAGAGTCGGCAGTGCTGCACGGATCCTGAAGTCGTCGGCGACGACCCGGTCACCCTCTGCGGTCTCGGTGAGCGGGACGTTGAGGTCGAGCCGGACGAGCACGCTCTTGCCGTCCAGGTCCCCCAGGTCCTCGAGAAGCGGGACGCCCCCGATCACTCGAGCCCGATCATGCCGAGCCGATGATTCGCGCGAGGTCGACGAGGCGGTTGGAGTAGCCCCACTCGTTGTCGTACCAGCCCAGCACCTTCGCGAGCGTGGTCGACTCGTCAATCGCGATGGCCATCGTGAGCGTCGAGTCGAAGGTGCACGAGGCGGGGCTGCCGACGATGTCGCTCGAGACGATCTCGTCGGTGTTGTACACGAGGATCCCGCGAAGACGCTCGGTCTCCGAAGCAACCCGGAACGCTTCGTTGATCTCCTCGGCGCCGACCTTGGCGCCCAGCACGGCCGTCAGGTCCGTGATCGAGCCATCGGGTACCGGCACCCGTAGGGCTTGGCCGTCCAGCCGCCCCTTCATCGCCTCCACGACAAGGCTCGTCGCGCGGGCAGCTCCAGTCGTCGAGGGGATGATGTTCACGGCTGCGGCCCGCGCCCGGCGAAGGTTGGAACGCCCGAGGTCGAGAACCGACTGGTCGTTGGTGTAGGCGTGGATGGTCGTCATGAGACCCTGGCGAAGACCGAAGGAGTCCTCGAGCACCTTGACCATCGGCACGAGGCAGTTCGTCGTGCACGAAGCGGCGGAAACGACGAAGTGCTTGGCGGGGTCGAAGGTGTCGTCGTTCACTCCGACGACGAAGGTCGCGTCGACCTCTTTGCCAGGCGCCGAGATGATCACGCGCTTGGCACCACCTGCGAGGTGGCCACTCGCGCCCTCACGGCTGGTGAAGCGCCCGGTGGATTCGATCACGACGTCGATGTCCAAGCCACCCCATGCGATGGCCTTCGGGTCCTTCTCCTCGAAGACCGTTATCTCACGATCACCGACCCTGAAGCCCTTCTCGGTCTGCGCGACGTCGACATCGAGCCGGCCGAAAGTGGAGTCGTAACGGAGAAGGTGCATGTTCACCTCGCGCGAGACGAGGTCGTTGATCGCGACGATCTCAATGCCCGAGGCTTCCCCGGACTTCGTCTCGAGGGCAATAACAGATCGCAGGAAATTCCTCCCGATCCGTCCGAAGCCGTTGATGCCGATGCGAACGCTCAAGTCGATCACCTTTCTCGCAGTCGCTCTTTCAAAGCGGTTTCAGGGCCTGTGAGGACAAGGACATTCTCTCTCACCTGCCGAGGGCACCGCAAAACGTCGTCGTGAACGAGCAGGGCAAGCTCGGCCCCCAACAGCTTCGGGTCGTGCTCGCGAAATCCCGCCCCGGCCACGTCCGCGATCACGAGCGCGACGTCGTCAGGGAATTCGCCGAGTGGGAGCGCGGCCCTGTCCGCCACGACGACATCGACTTCGACACCGTGCGCACGTAGCGCCTCGAGGAGTCTCGCGACGTCGAATCCGGCGGTCTCGGGCAGTTGCTCGCGCAGGTTCGCAACATAGACGCGCCTGGCTCGCGCTGCGCGAAGGCCCTCTCGGATCCCCGGCACGACACAGGCAGCGAGAACACTCGTGAACAACGACCCCGGGCCGAGCACGATCTGATCCGCCTCGGCGATCGCCTGAAGAACAGCCGGCGGCGGCGCTGGGTCGGGCGGGACGAGCGATACGGTCGCAATCTCCCCGCCCTTGCTCACCCGGACCTGTCCGATGAGCTCGCCGGAAGCCGTCTGCGCCTTCAGCACGACCGGAACCACCGTGGCCGGGAGCACACGGCCAACGGCCCCAAGCACGCGTGCCGCCTCCTCCACCCCGGACACGAAGTCGCCAGTCGTGGACGCGAACGCGGCTATCAGCAGGTTGCCGAACGCGTGGCCTGCGAGCTCACCGGAGGCAAAGCGATGCTCGAGCGCTTCGGCGAGCGCAGACGGCTCTGGCAACAACGCGCCGATGCAACGACGGAGGTCACCGGGGGCGGGAATGCCGAGCAGCTCACGGAGCCGACCGCTCGAACCGCCGTCGTCGGCGACCGAGACCACCGCCGTGAGCTCAAAGGCATACTGCCGAGCTGCCCGCAGCGTCTGGGCGAGCCCGTGGCCGCCCCCGATCGCAACCACTCTCGGGGCGCCACCGGCCGCCCCTCGGCTCATCGGTTGATATCCCGGTGATGAACGACCGGAACGTAGCCGTGCCGGCGGATCCGCTCGGCGATCTCATCGGCCAGGACGACCGAGCGATGGCGACCACCGGTGCAACCGATGGCGATCGAAAGGTAGGACTTGCCCTCCCGGACGTAGGCGGGAAGCAGGAGCGCGAAGAGGTCGTCCAGGCGCCTCAGCAGCTCCTCGGCCTCCTCGTTCCCGAGCACGTAGTCGCGCACTTGCGGGTCAAGTCCGCTCAAGTTGCGAAGAGAGGAGACCCAGTGAGGATTGGGCAGGAAGCGGCAGTCGAAGACCAGATCGACATCGAGCGGGATCCCGTGCTTGAAACCGAAGGACACGACCGCGATCTGCATGCCGGCCAAGGTGTCGACGCCGTCGACGACCTCGATCAGGCGGTCGCGCAGCTCGTGCACGTTCAGGTTTCCCGTCTCGACCACGACATCGGCCTCGTCGTGCAGCACCTGGAGCATCTCGCGTTCTTGCTGGATGGCCGAAAGCACGCTCGCGGCCTCCACCGGGTGGCGTCGGCGCGTGCCCTCGTAACGCCGGACCAGGACTTCATCGGAGGCGTCCAGGAACACCACACGCACACGCGCTCCGGTCGAGCGCAGCCCTCGGATCTCCGGCGCGAGCTCGGCGATGCCCTCGTAGCCGCCCCGCCCCGATACCAGGCACACCCGCTCGTACTCCGCGCCTGCCTGGCTCGTGAGCTCGGCGATCTTGCCGATGAGTGCGGGGGGCAGGTTGTCGATGACGAACCAGCCACGGTCCTCGAAGGTGGCCGCTGCGGTGGAGCGCCCGGCTCCCGACATGCCGACGAGGATCAGGTACTCGGCCATCGGCCCTATTGTCCCATCTGCTCGGCGCGCACCCGCTCGAAGCGAAGCAGCAGCAACCGCGGGATCGCGGACTCCAGCTCGAGGTCGATCGAGCCCTCCAGGAAGGCTAGCGGCGGCTCGGGCTCCTCGAGGCGCGTCAGCACACAGCCGAGGGCGGTGACGGGATTGACATAACGCGACAGCGGGCGGTGGGCGAAACGCAGTCGTACGCCCGGATCGACCTCCTCGTAGACGACGTCCTCGCTCAGGTACGGACCGACCCGCCAGTACCGCTCGCCCATGATCTGGTCGTCCACCAGGCCACTCCCGGTCCCCTGGAACAGGGGGTGATTGACGAGCAAGAGGAACCGGCCGCCGACGGCAAGCACCCGGACCGCCTCGGCAAGCAGGGCGTCCGGGTCGGACGAATGCTCGATCACAAGACAGCACACGACCCCGTCGAACGAACCGTCCCGGAACGGGAGGCGCTCCCCCACTCCCCGCACGTACCTCGGCCCGCCGGCTTGCTCGACGGCGCCGGCGAGCTGGGCGGCCGACGGTTCGAGCCCGACGACGATCTCGCGTTCGCGCGTTCCTCGTGCGAGACGCCGCGCGAGGTGTCCCTCACCGCACCCGAGGTCGAGCACGCGCGCAGCGCCCTCGAGCTGCGACGACGCGAGCGGAAGGATCTGGAGCTCATACTCGAGGTCTGCCCCGTTCGTGAACGTCTCGCGCCACCAGGTGGCGTGGCGCTCCCAGGGATCCTCGGTCGCGCTCATCGGGCTTTCGATCCTCGCCGGGCGTGCAGGTGGACGTACACGGCTCGGGCAACGGCGTCCGGCAGCCAAGCCAGCCCGAGGAGGTCGTCCAGGGACGCCGCCTGAACTGCTCGCACGCCGCCGAGCTCAGAGATGAGCCGTCGTCGCCGGGCCGGGCCGAGGCCGGTGATGCCGTCGAGCGCGCCCCGCGTCATCCGCCGGCCGCGCAGCTCGCGGTGAAAGCCTATGGCGAACCGGTGCGCTTCATCNNCGGGCCTGCTGCAGCAGGTAGATCGCCTCGCTGTCACGAGGTATCTGAACCGGGCCCGGCCGGCCCGGCACGAAGACCTCCTCCAGCTGCTTGGCGAGGGAGGCCACCGCGATCTTGCCTGTGAGGCCCAGCTCCTCCAGGACGCGCACGCCGACCCCGAGCTGACCCTTGCCTCCGTCGAGCAGCAGCAGCTGTGGCGGGTAGGCAAAGCGAGGCCCGCGCCGCCGGCGCCCGTCGGCAACGGCCTCGGCGGCCCGGTCGTCACCAACGCCTGCCCCGGTCCCGGTCGCGCAGTCGCTCCCGGCACCGGCGGCCGACGAGGTGTCGCTGAGCTGGCGCAGACGCCGAGTGAGCACTTCGTGCATGGCGCCGTAGTCGTCGTTTCCTTGAACGGCCGACACCTTGAAGCGCCGGTAGTCGCTCCGCTTCGGCAGCCCGTCCTCGAGCACGACCATCGAGCCCACGTAGTCGGTGCCCTGCATGTGGCTCATGTCGTAACACTCGATGCGCAGCGGCACCTGTTTCAACGCGAGGGCCAGCTGCAGCTCCTCGAGGGCGGCCGCGCGGCTCGTGAGGTCGCTCGCCCGCCGCAGCCGGTGACGCTTGAGCTGCTCCTCCGCGTTCTGGCGGGCCGTTGCCAATAGCTCACGCTTGCGGCCCCGCTTGGGGACCCTCACCGTGACCTTGCCGCCACCCAGGCCGGAGAGCCACGTCTCGTAGGTGGCCACGTCCTCGGGCAGCTCAGCGACGAGCAGCTCCCGGGGGATCCCGATCGGCGTCTCGGCGTAGTGCTGCTCGAGCACCCTGCCGACCAGTTGCGGCGTCGTGAGCGGCTCCACCTTCTCGACGATGAAGCCATGCCGGCCCACGACTCGCCCGCGCCGGACGTGGAAGACCTGCACCGCCGCGGCGAGCTCGTCTTCGGCGATCGCGAGGGCGTCAAGGTTCTCAGGCGACTCGGTGACCATCTGCTGGCGCTCGACCGCGAGCCTGACCGTCGCCAAGCGGTCACGCAGGCGCGCCGCCCGCTCGAACTCGAGCTCGGTTGCCGCCTGGCGCATCTCGGCTTCGAGGCGGTCGACGACGGGCTTGGTGTCACCGTCGAGAAACGCCATGAGCTCGCCCACGAGCCTCCCGTACTCCTCGGGCCTGATCGCGCCGACGCAAGGACCCGAGCACCGCTCGATGTGATAGAGCAGGCACGGTCGCCCGAGGAGCTGGTGGCGCCGGAGCTTGGCGTCCGAGCACGTCCGGACCGGGAACGACCGCAGCAGCAGGTCGAGCGTCTCCCGGATCGCATAGGCGTGCGCATAGGGTCCGAAATAGCGGGCGTCCTTCCGCTTCGCGCCTCGCATGACCGTAGCCCTGGGCCACTCGTCGCCGACAGTGACCGCAAGGTACGGATAGCTCTTGTCGTCCACGAGGCGGATGTTGAAACGCGGCCGGTGCGCCTTGATCAGGTTGTACTCGAGCATGATGGCCTCGACGTCGCTCGCGACGACGATCCATTCGACAGAAGCGGCCCGCTCCACCATCTGAGCCGTGCGCGGGTGCAGGTGAGCGGGATCCTGGAAGTAGCTCGAGAGCCGGCTGCGCAGCGACAGCGCCTTGCCGACGTAGATGATCCGGCCGGCCGCATCCCTGAATTGGTACGAGCCGGGGGCGTCGGGAACCGACTGCGGGCGTTCGAGCACTAGAGTGCAGGTTACGGCCGGCCTGGTACCCCGGCTGACATATTCGCTTCGTGGCCGACATACCCGCGGTTGGGCGACCAGGCTGTCCCCGCCGGCCGATCAACGAGGCGCTCCACAGGGGGTCACAGAATGTTCCGCCTGCAGCCGCCGCTTCCTGACGACTACAACACGGCATCCACCGAGGCTCTGGTCCGGCGCGTCACCACGGCCCGTTCCCGCCTCGGCAAGCGGCTCGTCATCCTCGGGCACCACTATCAGCGTGAGGAGGTCATCCAGTTCGCCGACAGGAGAGGCGACTCGTTCGGCCTTGCCCGTTTTGCTGCGGACCAGCACGATGCCGAGTTCGTGGTCTTCTGCGGGGTTCACTTCATGGCCGAGTCCGCGGACATCCTCACCGGGCCGCACCAGCAGGTGATCCTGCCCGATCTGAACGCCGGGTGCTCCATGGCGGACATGGCCGAGCTTGACGACGTCGAGCAGATCTGGGACGAGCTCGCAGAGGTGACCGACATCGAGGCGATCGTGCCCATCACCTACGTGAACTCGGCGGCGGCGCTGAAGGCCTTCGTGGGCCGCAACTCTGGCGCAGTCTGTACCTCTTCGAACGCCCGTGCCGTGCTGACCTGGGCTCTCGGCCTCGACGAGCCCGGTGCCGGGCGNNCAGCACCTCGGCCGCAACACCGGCTTCGGTCTCGGCTACGGAGCCTCCGACATGCAGGTCGTCGATCCGCGCCAGCGCCTCGGCGGGCTGGCGGATGCCGACGTCAAGGAGGCCACCTTCCTGCTGTGGAAGGGACACTGCTCGGTTCACCAGCGATTTCGCACCGAGCACGTCGAGGCGTTCCGCTCCGAGCATCCCGGCGGCATCGTGATCGTGCATCCCGAATGCTCACACGAAGTCGTCGAGATCGCCGATCAGGTCGGCTCCACGGACTACATCATCGGCGCGGTCTCGGCCGCTGGTTCCGGCTCGGTCATCGCGGTCGGCACTGAGATCCATCTCGTCGACCGGCTCGCCCGCGAGCACCCGGACCGGACCGTGCTCTCGCTCGACCCGCTCGTCTGCCCGTGCTCGACGATGTTCCGGATCGATCTGCCGCACCTCGCGTGGGTGCTCGAGGGCCTCGTCGCCGGGGAGGTCCGCAACCGCATAGTGGTCGACGAGGCCACGGCTGCGGATGCCCGGGTAGGCCTCGAGCGGATGCTCGCGATCGCGTGAGCCCTCATTCGTCGGGGCTTATCCTGAGCCCATGACCGAAAACCGCTTCGCGAGATCGGAGACCGCCGACATGGAGCGGGCCATTACGGGCTCGCGCGCCGCGACGGCCCGGATGCTCGCAGCGCTCGAGGCCGTCGACGGCCTGGACGTGACGCGGGAGAGCCAGCTTCCCGGCTGGACTGTCGGCCACGTGCTCACCCATCTCGCCCGCAACGCGGATTCGTTTGCTTGGATCCTTCGCTCGGCAAGCAAGGGCAAGGTCGTGGCTCAGTACCCGGACGGTGTCGCCGGACGCGGCCGCGACATCGCCGAAGGCGCCGTCAGGCCCGCCGGCACGATCGTGAAGGATCTGCGCGACTCGGCGGCGCGCCTCGACGCGACATGGCTCGATCTGCCTGAGGTGGTTTGGCTGCGCAGTGGCCTGCGGACCGACGGTTCCCCGCTCCCGTGCCGGCTGCTGCCCGTGTCGAGATGGCGCGAGGTCGAGGTGCACCATGCCGACCTCGGACTCGGTTACGGCGTCTCTGACTGGCCGGAGGACTTCGTCAACTTCGACCTGCCCCACGCCCTGGACCGGCTCCCCACCATGATCGAGGACGCTTCGCAGAAGACCGCGCTCCTCGCGTGGGTCTACGGGCGGGCGGGCCTGCCGTCGGGAATCGAGCTCGGGCCGTTCTGAACCGACCGCTGAAGCCTTGATCAGCTCGACGGTGCTGCCCGGGCCGGGTTGCGCCCTACGAGCCGTCGCCGATGCCGTCCGGCGGCGCAATGCCCGGGACCGATGCCAGCTGAGACGCGATCAGCTCCCTGTCGTCGGCGTCGTCGAGGCCGTCGAGGACGGCGCGAACCAGCACCACCCAATGGTCCCGTTCCCGCCCGTTGCCGGCGGTCGCGTGGGCCCGAGCCATCCCTCGTAACAGGAGGCGAGCCGCCAGTCGGTCCAGCCGTTCTGGATCGCGCGCTCCAACGCTCGCTCCGCCCACCGCAGAGCGAGGTCCGCATGACCCAGAACGCTCGCCACGTGCTCGATCTGCCAATCCCCGACGGCGCGTTGCTCCTCGACGCCGATCGAGTCCCAGAGGTACCGCGATGCGAACGCCGCCGCGAGCATCTCGTCGTCTTCGTCGGTCGTGCGACAGGCCGAGTCGATCAGCTCCCAGGGCTGTTGAAGGCCGCGACGGCCTCCAGGCGCCGGGCCGCGGCTTCAGCGCCGTTGGCATCCTCGCTCATCTCTCCCCTTCCTCTACCGCTTGCGGGAACCTCTCGCTCTCCTCTCGGCGGCGACATGCGGGCCTCAGATCTTGAGCAAGGGAGCGAGGAACCTGCCCGTGTAGCTGTCGGCAGTCTTCGCCACTGTCTCGGGCGTGCCCTCGGCGATCACCGATCCGCCTCCGTCGCCGCCTTCGGGGCCGAGATCGATCACCCAGTCGGCCGACTTCACGACGTCCAGGTTGTGCTCGATCACGCAGACCGTGTTGCCCTGGTCGACCAGTCGCTGAAGCACGTCCAAGAGCTTGCGGACGTCCTCGAAGTGAAGTCCCGTGGTCGGCTCGTCGAGCACGTACAACGTGTGCCCGGTCGATCGCTTGGCGAGCTCGGAAGCAAGCTTGACCCGTTGGGCCTCACCGCCGGAGAGCGTGGGGGCCGGCTGGCCGAGCCGGATGTAGCCGAGGCCCACGTCCACGAGCGTCCTCAGGTGCCGGGAGATGACCGGCTGTGCCGCGAAGAATTCGAGGGCCTCCTCACAGGACAGGTCGAGCACCTCAGCGATGTTCTTCCCCCGCCATGTCACCTCGAGCGTGTCGCGGTTGAAGCGCTCCCCCTTGCAAACCTCGCAAGGGACGTAGACGTCCGGAAGGAAATGCATCTCGATCTTGAGGGTCCCGTCGCCGGCGCACGCCTCGCACCGCCCGCCCGCGACGTTGAACGAGAAACGGCCCGGCTGGTAACCCCGCAACCGCGACTCCGCGGTCTGGCTGAACAGCTTGCGGACGTTGTCGAACATGCCCGTGTAGGTGGCCGGGTTCGAGCGTGGCGTGCGGCCGATCGGCGACTGGTCGATGTCTATGACCTTGTCGAGCGCTTCGGCACCCTCGATCGTGCGGTGCCGGCCCGGGACCACACGGGACTTGTAGAGGCGCTGCATGAGGGCCCGGAGCAGGATGTCGTTGATCAGGGTCGACTTGCCGGACCCCGACACGCCCGTGATCGACACGAAACAACCCAATGGGATCTCCACGTCGATGCCCTTCAGGTTGTGCTCCCGGGCGCCGCGCACCACGAGCCACTCGCTCCGGGGCTCGCGACGCATGAGGGGAACCGCGATCGAGCGCTTGCCCGAGAGGTACTGGCCGGTGATGGAAGGCCGGCACTTCATGAGATCGGCGACCGATCCCGCGCAGACTATCTCGCCACCGTGCTCGCCGGCCCCCGGCCCGATGTCGACCACATAGTCGGCGATCCGGATCGTCTCCTCGTCGTGCTCCACGACGAGGACTGTGTTGCCGATGTCACGCAACCGGAGCAGGGTCTCCATGAGCTTGCGGTTGTCCCGCTGATGGAGCCCCACCGAAGGTTCGTCGAGCACGTAGAGGACGCCGACGAGCCCGCTGCCTATCTGCGACGCGAGGCGGATTCTCTGGGCCTCCCCGCCGGCCAGCGTCGCGGCTGCGCGGTCGAGGCTCAGATAGTCGAGCCCGACGTCGACGAGGAACTGCAACCGGGCGCGGATCTCCTTCATCACCTGAGCCGCGATCAGCTCTTCCCTCGAGCTCAGCTCCAGGCGCTCAAGCAGATCGTGAGCCGACCGGATCGACAGCGACGAGAGCTCGGCGATGCTCCTGCCCCCGACCTTGACGGCAAGCGACTCCGGGCGAAGTCGCGTCCCGCCGCAGTCCGGGCACGGGACCTCTCGCATGTAGCCCTCGACCTGCTCGCGCACCCAATCGGAGTCCGCATCGCTGTGGCGCCTCTGCAGCCACGGCACGACACCCTCGAACTGGGTGTCGTAGCTGCGCAACGTGCCGTACCGGTTGCGGTATTGGACATGCACGCGCCGGGTGCCTGCTCCGAAGAGGAGGATCCTGCGCTGCGTCTTGCTGAGCTTGGACCAGGGCTTGTCCATGCTGAACCCGCTCGAATCGGCCACGGCCTTGAGCACCCGTGAGAAGTACTCCGTGCGGGCGCCCGCCCACGGTCCGATGGCCCCTTGGGAAAGGGAGAGGTCCGGGTTGGGCACGACAAGGTCGGGATCGACCTCGAAACGGGTCCCCAGCCCGTTGCACGGAGGACACGCCCCGAAAGGCGAGTTGAACGAGAAGCTCCTCGGCGCCAGCTCGTCGAGCGAGATCCCACAGTGCACGCATGCCAGGTGCTGGGAAAAACTGAGCACCTGTTCGCCGTATCGGTTCTCGGACCCGTCCCCGGCGCCGTCCGCGATCCCGTTCCCGGCGGCATCGTCGGCCTTGGCGGCCGCCGCCTTGGTCATGGGACCGCGTGGCGACGAGCTGGCGCTCGAGATCAGCAGGATCTCGGCAATCCCCTCGCCGAGACGTAGCGCCGTCTCGATGGAGTCCGTCAACCGGCGTTCGATGCCGTCGCGCCGGATAAGACGGTCGACAACCACCTCGATGGTGTGCTGCTCGTAACGGGCGAGCTCGAGCTCGGCCCGATCAGAGAGCTCCACGATCTCGCCGTCCACACGCGCCCGCGAAAATCCCTGCTTGGCAAGGTCGTCGAGCAGCGCCGAGTACTCACCCTTGCGGCCGCGCACGACCGGCGCGAGGACCTGGAACCGGGTGCCGTCAGCCAGGTCGCTCAGGCGATCGACGATCTGCTGGGGGCTCTGGCGCGTGACGAGCCGGCCGCAACTGGGACAATGAGGTTGGCCGATGCGCGCATAGAGCAGCCGCAGGTAGTCATAGATCTCGGTGACGGTCCCGACCGTGGAGCGGGGGTTGCGCGAGGCGGACTTCTGGTCGATCGAGATGGCGGGCGACAATCCCTCGATGAAGTCCACGTCCGGCTTGTCCATCTGCCCGAGGAACTGCCGGGCATAAGACGATAACGACTCGACGTAGCGCCGCTGGCCCTCGGCATAGATCGTGTCGAACGCGAGCGACGACTTGCCCGAGCCCGACAGCCCCGTGAAGACGATGAGGCGGTCACGCGGGAGCTCGATGGAGACATTCTTGAGATTGTGCTCGCGGGCCCCGCGAACAACGAGGGTGTCGGGCACTGGCGCAGACTACCGACCGACCGGCGCGTGCCGATCGACGCACGGCGTGACCGAGCCGGTCAGCCGGATCGGGCCTCGGGTGCTCACCCGACCTCCCTGAGCTCCCGGCGAAGCGACCGGATCTCGTCTCGCAGTCTCGCCGCATACTCGAAACGAAGCTCCGCGGCCGCAGCCTGCATTTCCCGCTCGAGCGTCGCTATCAGTCTGCCGAGCTCATCCACGGGAAGCTCGCCGTTGCCGGCGCGCCCGGTCACCGACACATCGAGCAGCTCGGCTGCACGCTCGGCCGCTCGCCGTCCGGCGCGGCGGGACCGGTCGGACCCGGCGCGGCTGGGCAGCGGTGCCCCGGCACCGAAGCCGTCGCCACCGGCGCCTGCGGCGCTGCGGAACTGGGCGACAAGGTCGGTCACGGCCTTGCGAATCGTCTGCGGGTCGATCCCATGCTCGCGGTTGTACTCCTGCTGCACGATCCGGCGACGCTGGGTCTCGGCGATGGCTCCCCGCATCGAGTCCGTGATCACATCCGCGTAGAGGATGACCCGGCCCGAGACGTTCCGCGCGGCGCGGCCCATCGTCTGGATCAGCGAAGTCTTCGAACGGAGGAAGCCCTCCTTGTCGGCGTCGAGGATCGCGACGAGCGCAACCTCGGGAAGATCGAGCCCCTCGCGAAGAAGGTTGATCCCGACGAGCACGTCGAACTCGCCGAGGCGCAGGTCCCGGATGATCTCGATCCGTTCGATCGTGTCGATGTTCGAGTGCAGGTAGCGGACCTTCAGGCCCGTCTCTAAGAGGTAGTCGGCCAGATCCTCTGCCATCTTCTTGGTGAGCGTCGTCACGAGAACTCGTTCGCCCCGGCCGATCGTCGTGTTGATCTCTGCGATCAGATCGTCGATCTGGCCCTTGGTCGGCCTGATGACGACCTCGGGATCGACGAGGCCGGTCGGGCGCACGATCTGCTCGACTACCTGGCTCGAGACAGAGATCTCGTACTCGGACGGCGTCGCCGAGAGGAAGACGCACTGGTTGACGCGAGCCTCGATCTCCTCGAAGCGCAGCGGCCGGTTGTCCTTGGCCGACGGCAGGCGGAACCCGTGCTCGACCAGGACCTCCTTGCGGGACCGGTCGCCGGCGAACTGCCCGTGGAGCTGCGGCACTGTCACGTGACTCTCGTCGATGACCAGCAGCCAGTCGTCGGGGAAGTAGTCGAGCAGGGTGTACGGCGCCTCGCCGGGCGCACGCCCGTCCAGGTGACGGCTGTAGTTCTCGACCCCATTGCAGCTGCCGAGCTCGGCGAGCATCTCGAGATCGTGCTCGGTGCGCATCCTCAGCCGTTGGGCTTCGAGCAGCTTGCCCGCCTGGTCAAGCTCGCGCAGGCGCTCGCCGAGCTCGACCTCGATCGAGGCGATCGCGCGACGCGTGCGCTCGTCCCCGGCGACGTAGTGGGTGGCGGGGAAGACGATCAGCTCTTCGAGATCGCCGAGCAGCTCCCCGGTCAGGACGTCGAAACGACTCAGACGCTCGACCTCGTCGCCGAACAGCTCGATGCGCACCGCATACTCCTCGTATGCCGGGTGCACCTCGATCGTGTCGCCCCGAACCCGGAACCTTCCCCTCACGAGGTTGGCGTCATTGCGCTCGTAGTGCATCGCCACCAGCCGCGAGAGCAACGACCGCTGGTCGTGGGTCTCCCCCGGCGAGAGCACGAGGATCTGGTCCCGGTACTCGTCGGGGGATCCGAGCCCGTAGATGCACGAGACCGACGCGACGACGATCACGTCTCTGCGCGTGAGCAGGCTGGCGGTCGTGGAGTGCCTCAACCGGTCAATCTCGTCGTTGATGGACGAGTCCTTCTCGATGTAGGTGTCCGAGGACGGCAGGTAGGCCTCCGGCTGGTAGTAGTCGTAGTACGAGACGAAGTACTCGACCCGGTTGTCCGGGAAGAAGCCGCGCAGCTCGCCTGCGAGCTGGGCTGCAAGCGACTTGTTCGGGGCCAGCAGCAAGGTCGGCCGTTGGACCTTTTCGATGGTCCAGGCAATCGTTGCGCTCTTGCCGCTCCCGGTGATACCGAGCAGTGCCTGGAAGCGGTCACCCCGCTCTATCCCGCGCGCCAGCGCGTCGATCGCCGCCGGCTGGTCGCCGGCAGGCTGAAAGTCGGAAACGACGCGGAACGGAGGCACCTCGGCATGGTACCGAGAGGGTGCGCGCCGGCGAGCAGAGGACGTGCGCCCGGCGAGCGGCGAGCACGAAGGACTCAGCCAGTCGCCCCGGGAGCCACCTCGAAGACGGCCGACACCGTCACGGCCATGCTCAGCTCGCCCAGCTCCACGGTCGGCGGCATGGGCCTTGGCGCTGGCGCGGCACCAGACATGAGCCGGCTGCGCCGGAAGTGTGGTTGCATCCCCACACCTTCGACGAGCTCGAGAAGGGGGCCGAGCACGAGGCCGGCGGCATCGGCGAGCTCGTGTGCGGCGCTCACGGCACGGGCGACGGCATCTCGCCGAGCCAGCGAGGTAAGCGGCGCCCGGTCGTCGATGTCGAAGCTGACGTCATTGATCCCGACTCCGGTCCCGGCGGCGTCGACCGCGGCTGCGATGATCCGGCCCGCGTCTGCCGGAGGCCGCACCGTTGCCACCAGGCTGCTGGAGGCCCGGTAGTTCTGCACGCTCGCCTCCGCCTCCCGCCGGTGTTGCTGGTTCAGGTCGATCGAGGTCGTTTCGAGGTCGGACGAGGCGATGCCGGCGTCGCGTAGGGCCGCCAGGACCCGGTCGGTGAGCAGGCTGCACGAGGTGAGCGCGTCGCCCGGCGCCGGGTCCTCGGCGAAGGTGAAGAGCCGGATTCTCGCAATGTCAGGAGCAGCCGATGCGGTGCCGGTCGCTTCGACCCTGATGGTTGGCTTGTCGCTCATGCCAGACAGTACGTCCACCCGCTCAGCAAGAGGGGCCGCTCAAGAACTGCCCGCGCCGCTCCCGGCGCCGCCTACGCCCTCGGTCCGTAAGCGCTCGATCCAGGCCCATGCGTCCGTGACCTTCTCCTCGAGCTCGTCCAGGGTGCCCGCGTTCATGATCACGAAGTCCGCCCGCGCGACACGCTCGTGGCGGCCGGCCTGGTTGGTGATGCGCGCCTCGGCGTCGGAACGATCCATCTGCCGCCGGTTCACCAGCCGCTCCAGCACGAGATCCACGGGCGCGTCAACGACGAGCACGCCCGTCAGACCGAATCGGTCCGGGCCACCGCCCTCGACCAACAGGGGGATGTCGAGCACGACGACATGATCGCCCCCTGACTGGGATGCAAGCCGGGTCGCTATCTCCGCGCGAACCTCGGGATGGACGATCGCGTTGAGATCGGCGAGAGCCCTGGGGTCGTCGAAGACGATCGCGGCGATCGCCGGGCGATCAAGACACCCGTCCGGTGCGACCACGTCGTCTCCGAAGCGCTCCACGACCTTCGCATAAGCCGCTCGCCCAGGCTCGACCACCTCGCGGGCCACCTCGTCGGCATCAATCAGCACAGCTCCGCGCCCGACCAGCATCCCAGCGACGGTGGACTTCCCCGAGCCGATCCCGCCCGTCAGGCCGATGACGATCATGTGGTGCCTGGAGCCCGGAACCAATGTCCGGCGAACGCCTCGCGTGCCTCACCAGGCCGTGACATGGGCGCCTACACTAACCGGGCCGTGGCTCCGACGAGCAGGAGCCGCCCGGCACGGCCACCCATCAGACATCGATTGCCTGTTCGGCAGGGCCCATTCTACTGGCTGTTCGCTCAGCCCGGGGTCTCGCTGTCTTGGGATGCCGAACCGCCGGGCTTGGTTCCGACCCGCTGCTCGTGGTACTCCGCTTCCACGTTCAGGTCCCAGGTGTCGAAGGATTCCCCGTAGAGGTTCTCGACGGTGAGCATGGCGGTCAGCATCGAGTGGTCCTGGTTGTTGTAGCGATGGGGCTCGCCGAACGATAACCCGCGCAGA